>CAXNDB010000087.1:0-4798 GCA_964201025.1 Rickettsiales bacterium UBA1997
AAAGAAATATTTTTTAAAAAAATAAAATTGTGGAATAATTTTATTATTAAAAAAACAAACCTAATATATTGTTAATCAAAAAATATTTATAAAAAAATCAACATGAAAAACGGCACAATTTTATCAAAATTTTTAATAATTATATTTATTTCGATCACTATAATTTTCGCATATTTAATTAAAAATTTAATCGACAATAATCAAACCAAATCTTTGGTGATGCAAATCAAAAAAATTAACTCAGCAATTGAGGGATTTAGCCAGAAATATCATGCATTGCCAGGTGATATACAAAATACTATGAGCTTTGGAATAAGTATTTATAATAGTGATGGTAATGGCGATAATTATATTACAGATTCAAGAAAATTAATTGATATGGCGGAAGGTGAAATTGTAAATTTTTGGATGCACTTATCTAACTCACAAATGTTATATGAAAAATATGACGGCTTCGAAAATGAAATGGCAAGAACCTCATCAACATTTCCTGAAAGTAAAATTGGAAATGCTGGAATCGTTGCATTTAGTAACGCCGGCAAGACTTATCTTCAAATCGGATTTTCGCATGCCGACACTAATCGACTCTTCACAAAAAATAATACCTTAACAACAAAAGAAGCTTTTTCATATGATAAAAAAGTTGATGATGAAAATCCTTATAAAGGAAATGTTGTGGTTGCCGGTGGAGATGTTTTAAATTACACTCAAAATTCAATTTGTGCTCGTGGTGAAGCCTACGATATCAACAATTCCAATCCATCTTGCCAATTAAGAATAGAAATAAAAGAATAATTTTAGTAATAAGAAAATCTTATCATATTTGCATTTTTAATAAGATTTTTATATCAAGAAAATATCATGAAAAATAAAAATTCCGAAATGACGATAGGCTCTCACTTCAATGAATTAAGGAGTCGAGCAATGGTTTGTATTTTATGTTATGTAGTAATTTTTGCAATATGTTATTTTTTTTCAAAAGAAATTTATCACTTTTTACTTCAACCTTTTATCGATGTTTCACAAAATAATCAAAATCGTAAATTGATTTACACCAGCCCGACAGAAGCTTTCATGACCTATTTAAAATTATCTTTTTATTCATCATTATTTTTTTCTTTTCCGATTATTTTTGCAGAAATTTACCTTTTTTTGTCTCCAGCTTTATATAAAAATGAGAAAAAAAATATTTTATTTACGTTATTTTTTTCATCTTTTTTATTTTTATTTGGGGCAATTTTTTGTTATTTTTTCATTTTACCGATGGCTTTAAAATTCTTCTCGAGCTTTGAAAATCTAAGCTCAATCAATGATAGCACTTTACCCATTTTACTCGAAACTAAAATTAGTGATTATCTAAATTTTACCATAAATTTACTCTTCGGATTTGGTATCGCTTTTTTATCACCAATACTATTGCTTTTTTTAATTAAAGGTGGTTATGTTAAAGTTAAAGATTTGAGAAGTAAGAGGAGATATTGGATTGTAATAATTTTCATATTATCTGCAATCCTTACTCCCCCAGACATCTTGAGTCAAATTAGTTTGGCAATTTTGTTAATAATTCTTTTCGAAATTGTTATTCTACTTGGTAAATATTTTAACAAATAATTTTATAAAATCATGGCTACTCCTAAAAAAACTGTTGCTAAAAAAGTTGTTGCTAAAAAAGCTCCAGCTAAAAAAGTTGTTGCTAAAAAAGCTCCAGCAAAAAAAGCCGTTGCTTCTAAAGCTCCAGCTAAAAAAGTTGTTGCTAAAAAAGCTCCAGCAAAAAAATAGTTTGGATCTCAAAAATCTAAACAAAATAGCGGGGATGCAGGTATGCATCTCCGCTATACTTTTTTAAATTTGCTTTGCAAATTTAGCTTTGATTAGAGCTTCGTCGCTTTTCTAAATCAAAATTTCATTTTGATTTCGAAGACGACTCCGCGACTGGGACCGCGTCGCATTCGCTCCTTGTCCCGTTCTTCGCTAAAAATAGCCGTTTAGGCTATTTTTTTTACGCGAAGAACCTAACGCAAATTTAGCTTTGAGTTGAATCGCTTCGTCGCGAATGAATCGCGACATACGCGATGAGATTTTAGTTTTCAGATTTCCCTTGTTGATAAACGCTTCATCATATTAAATTTGCAAAAGCAAATTTAGCTTTGAGTTGAATCGCTTCACGGCGAGTAAATCGCCGTATTCGCGATAAGATTTGGGTTTTTTAGAATTTCTGTGTTGATAAACTTTCGTAATCAAAAATTTTTTGTAAAATTAATTTTCGTAAATTACTCCACCGATTGAACCTGATAAATTTAAAGTTCCGGTAGTTTTTTTGAAGCTGATTGGTAAATTTAAAACTCTTCTGATTGCTAGAAAAGCAAAGGCTTCCGCCTCAATGCTATCAATATTAAATCCAACATCATTTGCTGTTAAAATTTTTATATCACTAAGTTTTTTTTGTAAAATTTCGAGTAAATTTTTATTTTTAGCACCGCCTCCGCACACAATAATTTGTTTTGGTTTTTGTGAAAATAAATTAATATCGCGTGCTAAAACTTCGGCAAAAATTTGTGAATAACATGCCAAAATATCTTGAGGCTCAAGTTTTTGAAGCGAAGCCAAAGCTTCATCAAAATCATTGCGTGAAAAAGATTTTGGTAAGGTTTGATTGAAAATTTTATGCTCTAAAATTTTATTTATTAATTCTAAATTTATTTTCCCCGACTTCGCTAAATCACCATTTTCATCAAATTCTTTTTGAAATTTCTTATGCATTAAATCGTTGCTAGGAGCGTTGCCAAAGCAGGTATCAAAAGCTTGTAAATTTTTTATATCATCATCAATATAAGTTAAATTTGCAACGCCACCAATATTTAAAATCACACTTGGTTTCGATAATTTTGCAAATAAATAAAAATGATAGATTGGAACTAGAGGTGCCCCCTGCCCGCCTTCAAGCACATCACGAACCCTAAAATCTCCAACCGTTTTAATACCCGTCATCAAAGCTAAAAGTTGCGAATTACCAATTTGCCAAGTAATTTTTTTCGCAGGTTGATGAAAAATAGTTTGTCCGTGAAAGCCTATCAAATCTATCTCGCTCGCATTTAAATTATTTTTTTTTAAAAAATTATTTACTAAATTTGCATGCAAAATAGTAATTTCATTTTCAATTTTTTTGATTCCTTCAAGAGTTGGATTCTGAAAAATTAAATTACGTAATCGATCACGAAATTCATTTGTATATCCGAGATAATCATTAGCGATAAATTTAATGTGTTCAACACCATCGCTTTCAATCATTGCCAGATCGATGCCATCAAGTGAAGTTCCACTCATCAAGCCAATTGCGCGAAAAATTTTAGACATAACAAATTTGATTAAAAATATTGGTTAAATTAAGTTTTTTATCAAGGTATGAGCTTGATGCTTTTTCAAGCATAGCCAATGATTCTTGGGCTAAATCTAAAATTTGCGTAGAAGAAAATTTTGGCGCTATAAAATCAAAAACTTCTTGTTCTTCAAAATGAAAATTTACAATAATTTTATTACTTGATTTAAGCCATTGTGCAAAAAAATGTAATAAAATTTTTTCAAAAATTATGAATGAAGAATTTTTTTCAGAAACTTTTTTTAATAATTCATCGCTAATTTTTTGATTTAAAATTGAGTTTAAAAATAATTGATAAAATCGCACTAAATCAGCACCAAATTCAATTGCAAGCGCCGGACAATTATCACAAATTTGTGCAAGAAAATTTTTTTCTTTTTCTGAATTATTAATTTTATTTTGATTTAAAATTTCAAAAAATTGTGTTAACGAAAATTCTGGAACTTTAACAATAAAACAACGCGAACGAATGGTTGGAATTATTTTACTTAAATTGTGAGTTATTAAAATTAAAAAATTATTTTTTTTGGGTTCTTCGAGAGTTTTTAAAAGTGAATTTGAAGCTTGCGGAGTAAGCTCGCAAGCCGAATCAATAATTAAGAATTTATATGCCGAAATTGCCGAGGTTTGATTTAAAAAATCACTTTGTTTACGGATTTCTTCAATGCCAATTGTTTTTTTATCATCAACTTTTTCAACGATACGAAAATCAGCATTAGCTTCGCCATTTGCTTGCAAAATTTTTTGACAAAATTGTTTAATAAAACTGGCTTTGCCAATCCCTTTTTTGCCAGCGATTATGATGCCGTGATGTAATTTATTTGCGAGAAAATTTCTTTCGAGATTTTGAGCAATTAATTCAAATCCAATCATTAAATTTTTCCTTGTAAATAGTGAATCAGAAGCTCTTGTTTAACTTTTTGTTCTTTAGCATTATCAAAATCTTTAACCACAACTTCATTGTTTTTTAACTCTTCTTCGCCAATAATTATCACAAATCGAGCGTTATTTTGCGATGATCTTTTCATTTGTTTTTTGAAATTTCCATCAAAAATAAAATCAGCGTTCAAACCAGAATTACGTAGACGATTTACAATTTCAAAAGCACAATTTTTTTCATTTTCTGAAATATAATTTACCGCAATTGGGCGAATATTTTCGGGAGTTAAATTTAGTAACAACATCAATCTTTCGATGCCCGAAGCAAAACCGATCGCTGGCACCGACTTACCACTCATTTTTTCGACTAAATTATCATAACGACCACCCGCCAAAACCGCATTCTGAGCACCTTCGTGACTCGAGGTAAATTCAAAAACTGTCGAAGTGTAATAATCTAAACCACGCACCAACCTTTGATTTAATTGATATTTGACCGAAAATTTTTCGAGCAAATTTAAAATTTCATCGAATCTTTTTTTG
>CAXNDB010000088.1:0-4728 GCA_964201025.1 Rickettsiales bacterium UBA1997
CTTTGATCTTGTAAGAGAAATTGCCTCATAAACATTTTGTAAATGATTATTTATATTAGCAATTTTTAAATTTTTTAAATCTTTTTCTAAATCAAATTTCGCTAATTTTGGTCCATGATTTTTAACAAAATCAACCTTCACTCCCAAAGCATCAGGAATAACTAAAATATCCGAAAAAATAATTGCTGAATCAAATTCAAAACGTTTAATTGGTTGTAAAGTAACTTCGCAAGCTAATTTTGGATTATAACATAAATCTAAAAAATTATCGATATTAGAGCGAGTTTTCATATATTCGGGAAGATATCTTCCGGCTTGACGCATTATCCAAATTGGTGGAATTTCGTAATGTTGTTTTTTATTTAAAACATTAATTATTTTTTTCATTCTTTTTAGTAATTATAATTAGGGCTGTGAATATGTTAATTGAAAGTTATTCACAATTATATTAACATCGAAAATTATTGTAAATAGTGCTTTCAAAGTAGTTATTAACATTTTAATTTTTTGAAAACTTAACTTATTAACAATAATAATCTTGTTAAGAAAATGTTAATAAAAATAATAACTTTTTTAGTCTCAAGATTTTTGTTAAAAAAGTCAAATATATCAACAACTTATTAACAAACTTATTAACACCGTTTTTAATTTATAAATGAAAGAAAAAATAATAAAAAAACTTCAGGAAAATTTTAAGCCAGATTTTTTGGAGGTGAAAAATAATTCACATTTACATGGTGGTCATTTTAAAGCGGAAAATCCAGAGCATCACAATCAAACCCATTTTTTGGTGAAAATTTCGGCGAAAGAATTGAAGGAAATGACGAAGATTGAGGCTCATCGTAAAATTAATAAAGCACTTGAAGATGGCTTTAAAGAAGGTCTTCACGCTTTAGAAATCAAGATAATCTAATTAATTTTATTTCTTATCTTTGAAATCTTTTTCTTTATTTTGAATTAAAGAAATTTCTTTCTTCTTTTCTCTTTCAGCGACCTCTTTTTCTGATAAATTAACAACTTTAAGAGGACCTTTCTTAAGAACGGAATCTTTGGTTACTTGCATTGATTTAATGTTTTTTTCCGATGGAATTTCAAACATGGCATCGATAAGAATATTCTCAACAATTGCTCTTAAGCCACGAGCGCCAGTTTTACGACTAATAGCTTTTTTAGAAATTTCGTCTAAAGCTTCATCTTCAAACGTTAATTCAACTCGATCGAGATTGAAGAGTTTTTGATATTGTTTAGTGATTGAATTTTTTGGTTCGATAAGAATTTGTTTTAAATCTTCGGTGGTTAAGCCATCAAGCGGAGCTATGATTGGCAAGCGTCCAACGATTTCAGGAATTAATCCAAATTTAATTAAATCATCAGGTTCAACATCTTTAAAAATATCTTTACGAGTGGTATCGTCTTTATCTCTTACATCTGCACCAAAACCGATTGAAGAGCCAACACCGCGATTTGAAACGATTTTTTCTAAACCAGAAAAAGAACCGGCACAAATAAATAAAATATTTTTAGTGTCGATTTGAACATATTCTTGTTGAGAAGATTTGCGTCCGGGTTGAGTTGGAACTGATGCCACCGCTCCTTCAATGATTTTTAACAAACCTTGTTGAACGCCTTCTCCCGATATATCGCGACGTGAATTGTCTTCAACTTTACGAGCGATTTTATCGATTTCGTCAATATAAACAATTCCTCTTTGGGCTTTTTCAATATCATAATTAGCAACTTGCAAAAGACGAGAAATAATATTTTCAACATCGTCGCCAACGTATCCAGCTTCGGTTAAAGAAGTGGCGTCCGCCATTGTAAATGGTACGTCGAGAATGCGTGCTAAAGTTTGAGCTAAAAGCGTTTTACCGCATCCGGTTGGTCCAATCATTAAAATATTTGATTTAGAAATTTCAACTGAATCAGAGCTTAAAAACACATTATCAACTCTCTTATAATGGTTGTAAACAGCAACGGCAAGGACTTTTTTAGCATAATCTTGACCAACCACATATTCATCAAGAATTTTGGTAATTTCTTTCGGAGTAGATTTTTCTCCGCTAGTTTTATGAAGAGGAGATTTTTTGCCTTCCTGTTTTAAAATATCCATGCCAAGCTCAATACATTCGTTGCAAATAAAGGCGGTTGGACCAGCGATTAATTTTTTAACTTCATGTTGAGATTTGCCACAAAATGAACAATGTAATTCTTTTTCGTCGTCGTTTTTTTTAACCATTTTTCAATTTATTAAATTTATTTTTAAAGTGGTGTTTTATTTTTGTATTTATTTAGAATGCTCGGGGCGCTTTTCAATTACTTTATCAATAATTCCAAACTCTTGCGCCTTTTGTGGCGACATAAAATTATCACGCTCCATTGATTTTTCAATCACATTAATTTTTTGACCGGTGTGTTTAGCATAAATTTCATTTAAGCGACGTTTTAAAGCCAAAGTTTCTTGAGCATGAATTTCTATATCGGTCGCTTGACCTTGATATCCGCCACTCGGTTGATGAATCATAATTCTTGAATTTGGCAAACAAAATCTTTTGCCCTCAGCTCCAGCGCACAAAAGCAAAGAGCCCATCGAAGCGGCTTGACCGATACAAACAGTATTAACATCGGGACGAATATATTGCATGGTGTCATACATAGCAAGCCCCGAAGTGACTATGCCACCGGGAGAATTTATGTAAAAATAAATATCTTTTTTTGGATCTTCCGATTCGAGAAATAAAAGTTGCGCCACCACTAAAGACGAAACTTGATCATTGACTGGACCAGAAATAAAAATTACCCTTTCTTTTAAAAGTCTTGAGTAAATATCGAAGGATCTCTCTCCGCGTGGGGTTTGCTCAATAACCATTGGCACTAAATAACTCGCTTGGTCAAAAATTTTATCAGACATTTTATTAAAATAAAAATTAAATACAAAAAATTCAAAATATAGAAATTAGGAATATTTTTTTTTAATGCAACCTTGAAAGTCTTTTTTTATTAAATTAAAGTTGAATTAAAAAAATAATTTATGGAGAAAATAATGCAAGAAAATCAACAAAATCAACTCAATCAAGAAAATAAACCAGAAAGTCAAAATGAGAATATTGAAATTTCTAATATTGAGAACGAATTAAAAAATAAAATTATTGAACTTGAGCAAAAAATATCAGAACAAAATGATAAATTTTTAAGAACCTTAGCTGAGTTAGACAATGTTCGCAGAAGGGCTCGTGAAGAAAATGACAAAACTGCTAAATTTGCAATTGCTAATTTTGCTGGAGATTTAGTTACTGTTGCCGAAAATTTTTTCATGGCAAGCGAAAACGCTCCCAAGGATGAAATTGAAAAAAATCCAGCGATTAAAAATTATGCACTGGCGATCGAAATGACCGAAAAAGAATTGCTTAAAGTTTTAGAAAAAAATCAGGTGAAGAGAATTTATCCGCTCAATCAGGATTTTGATCATAATTTTCATGAAGCAATCGCGAATATTGAATCAGAGGCCAAGGAGGGTAGCGTTGTGCAAGTGATTCAAGCGGGATATTCAATCGCGGATAGATTAATTAGACCAGCGTTAGTTGGGGTTGCAACAGCAAAAAATACCGAAAATTAAAATTTTTTTGTTGCAAAAAAAATCAAAAAACTTAAATTTATTTAAGGAGTTAAAGTTTTTTTGGAATGTGGTTTCAGCATTCTAAATTGAAGGGATTGTAGCTCAGCGGTCAGAGCAGGACGCTCATAACGTCTTGGTCGTAGGTTCAATCCCTACCGATCCCACCAAATACCACTTCCAATCTTAAATGATGCGACCGAATTTTGCGGAACTCGTCTTTGCGCGCCTACCTTAGAGTAGGCTTACGCAGACTCGTCCTTAAATTCAATCGCCTGATTTAAGATTGAAAGCGGTATTTCTGAGTGTTACACATTAAATTTGCTAACGCAAATTTAGCTTTTAAGTTGAATCGCTTCACGGCGAGTAAATCGCCGTATCCGCGATGAAATTTTTATAATTCCCCAGTGCAATTAACTATAATTATTAAAAAGCCTACGGGTTCTAGCTCCCCCCTTGAGGGTTATTTGCGTATAAAAAATAGCCTAAACGGCTATTTTTAGCAAATTACGGGCTAAAATGTTTTAACGGTAGTTAAAACTTTTAGCCGTGGGGGGTCAAAAACTTAGAGCGTCATCGGGTTTGAGATTGTCATACAAATTAAAACAAAAAAAATTCCATAAATGGCGATTTCTTGATTTTGTTTTTAAACAAAAAAAATTTTAAAAAACAATTCCCCGATCCTAAACTTAAATCCAAATTGGTTTAAATTTAATCGCTTGATTTTATTTTTCTTGTCGCTTAGAATCTAGCCAGAGTAAATAAATTTGTGATTTTAAACAATCATTATTTTATCAAAGAAATTAACTTTTCTTCCTACTCAATCGTGGTTTTTGGGCGTTTAAATGAAATTAAATTTCTGCCTAATTGTCCTTAAGTAAAATATTATAAATCTATGCCAAAAGTAAAAACAAATAGCGGCGCCAAGAAACGTTTTCGCGTTACTGGAACTGGAAAACTTATTCATAAACAGGCCGGAAAAAGACACAATCTCGGCAAAAAAAGCCAAAAACGTATTAGAAATTTACGCAAAGGTGTTGCTCTTTCCGAAGGTCACGCACATAGCATTCTAAAGTTCAAAATGCCTTACAGTCGCTAAGGTAATTTAAAATATGTTG
>CAXNDB010000089.1:0-4701 GCA_964201025.1 Rickettsiales bacterium UBA1997
AGATTTCCCAAATAAATCTTATCAATTTTTTTAGCTAAAATTTCGGCAATTCCGCAAGTGATTTTGCGAGTAACGAAAGTTTGTCCGCGACGCGGTGATTCATGATTGACCAAAATTCCGCTACAAGCAAAAATTCCGTAGCTTTCGCGATAATTAACCGTAAGCCAATGGCTATAAACTTTGGCGCAACCGTAAGGGCTTCTAGGATAAAATGGCGTTGATTCATTTTGTGGAATCGTTTGAACTTTTCCAAACATTTCACTTGAAGAGGCTTGATAAAATTTAGTTTTAATCCGCGTATCACGAATGGCGTCGAGTATTCGACAAGTGCCGATCGCATCAATATCAGAGCTATATTCGGGAATATCAAAACTTACTTTAACATGGCTTTGTGCTCCTAAATTATAAATTTCATCGGGAGCGGTTTTTTCAATGATGCGACATAGCGAAGAGCCGTCTCCAAGATCGCCATAATGTAAAAAAAGTTTTTCATTATAGATGGATTTATCATTGTAAAGTTGGTCAATGCGAGAGGTGTTGAACGAACTTGAGCGACGAATTACACCGTGAACTTCATAACCTTTTGCCAATAAAAATTCGGTTAAATATGAGCCGTCTTGACCCGTGATTCCAGTGATTAAAGCCTTTTTCATCGGTGAGTAAATCTAATTATTGATGATTTTTAGTGGTCGGGGCGGAGAGATTCGAACTCCCGACCCTCTGGTCCCAAACCAGATGCGCTAGCCAGACTGCGCTACGCCCCGAAAACTTAAAATTAAATTTTTATAATAAAAAATCTAATTTTTTTAATAACTAAACTTAAAAAATATTTGATTTAAAAAAATAAATAATTAGATTTTTAGAAATTATTTTTACAATAAAATATTAATCACCATAAACAGTCAACCATGACATTCACATTTTACAAAATTTTTCTCACTTCTTCGATAATTTCTTTAAGTTTTTTTGCCACAAAGGCTCAAGCTTGGAGCGGTTATGACTTCGAAACCAAAACTGAAATTGATATCGGTCAAGGCAATTTAGTGCGCGAAGGAAGCCTCGTTCAATTCTATGATTCTAAAGACGATAATTTCCATACCGCTCGCATTAATTTTATGCAAGCAAGTGCGGGCGGAATTGAGATGAATTTACTCGATCTCGATACAAAAAAAGAACGCAATTTTGTAATGTATTAAATATATTTCAAACAACACTTGTATTTAAAAATTAAAATTTCTATTTAAATTTTTTAGAGAATCTTTTCTAAAAAAATCTGCAAAAAATTTATGAATATCGAAAAATTTACTGAAAAATCGCAAACGATTTTGGCCAACGCTCAAACTTTGGCACTCGGCTCTTCGCATCAAAAATTATTGCCCGAACATTTGCTTCAAGCCATGATTAATGACGAAGATTCTTTGGTGCAAAAAATTATCGGTTTATGCGACGGTAATTTTGAAATTCTGAGAGCAGAAATTGTACAATCTTTAAAGAAAATTCCGCAAGTCGATGGTAGTGGGGCATCTTCAATATCAATGTCGCAAGAGTTGGCAAAAGTTTTAATGCTTGCCGAAAAATTAGCACAAAAAAATCAAGATCAATTTGTGTCGATTGAAATTTTATTGCAAGCAATTTTAGAAGATGAAACTAATCAGGGAGCCTTGGCCTTGAAGGTCGCAGGCGTTAGTGTTCAAGCCTTGAGAACGGCAATTCAAACTATTCGCGCTGGCAAAAAAGCCACCTCATCTTCGTCGGAAAATACTTATCGTTCTTTAGAAAAATATGCGCAAGATTTAACCCAAAAAGCTCGGGAGGGTAAGATCGATCCCGTTATCGGTCGCGACGAAGAAATTCGTCGAGCCATGCAAGTTTTGTCGCGACGCACTAAAAATAATCCAGTTTTAATCGGACAACCCGGAGTCGGTAAAACCGCGATTGTCGAGGGTTTAGCGGTTAGAATGATTAATGGTGATGTGCCCGAAAGCTTGAGAAATAAAAAATTAATGGCACTTGATATGGGCGCTTTGATTGCGGGCGCTAAGTTTCGCGGGGAGTTTGAAGAAAGATTAAAAGCGGTTTTAAATGAAATTGAAAATAATGATGACATTGTTTTATTTATCGATGAGCTTCATTTGTTAGTCGGAGCCGGAAAAACTGATGGTGCCATGGATGCATCAAATCTTTTAAAACCTGCTTTAGCCCGCGGAACGCTTCATTGCATCGGCGCTACAACTCTCGATGAATATCGCAAATATATCGAAAAAGATCCAGCTTTAGCGCGTCGATTCCAAGCGGTTTACACTGAAGAGCCAACGGTCGAAGATACTATATCAATTTTGCGTGGCATCAAAGAAAAATATGAAGTTCATCATGGCATAAAAATAAAAGATTCGGCTTTGATCGCGGCCGCGACTCTTTCAAATCGCTATATTACCGATCGTTATTTGCCCGATAAAGCCATTGATTTAGTTGACGAAGCTGCGAGTGCATTGAAAATTGAACTTGATTCCAAGCCGACCGAACTTGATGAAATTGATCGTAAGATTATTCAGTTTAAGATCGAAAGCGAAGCGTTAAAAAAGGAAGAAGATAATTCTTCGAAAGAGCGTTTGAAAAAAATCTCGGGCGAATTGCTTTCTCTTGAAAAAAAATCAGCGGAAATGTCGAGCTTGTGGCAAGCTGAAAAAATGAAAAGAGTTAAAATTAATGAACTAAAAAGTAACATTGAAACCGCTAAATTTGAACTTGAAAAAGCCCAAAGAGAAGGCAATTTAGCTAAGGCGGGCGAAATTACTTACGGCAAAATTCCTGAATTTCAAAATGAATTATTAAAACTCGAAGCTTCGTCGAGTGATAATATTTTGCGTGAAGCGGTTTCGGAAGAGGACATCGCCAATATTATTGCCAAAATCACCGGAATTCCACTCGATAAAATTATTTCGGGCGAGAAAGAAAAACTGTTAAAAATGGAAGATTTATTACGCAAGAGAGTGGTTGGACAAGATCATGCTTTAACGGCAATTTCAAATGCGGTGAGGCGAGCAAGGGCAGGGCTTCAAGATGCTAAACGTCCAATTGGATCATTTTTATTTTTAGGACCAACGGGGGTCGGAAAAACAGAAGTTTCTAAGGCTCTCGCTGAATATATTTTTGATGATGAAAGTGCTTTACTGCGCATTGATATGAGTGAATTTATGGAAAAACATGCGGTTTCGAGATTGATTGGTGCTCCTCCCGGCTATGTTGGTTATGAGCAGGGTGGAGTTTTGACTGAAGCCGTACGACGTCGTCCATATCAAGTAATTTTATTCGATGAAGTTGAAAAAGCTCATCACGATGTTTTTAATATTTTACTCCAAGTGCTTGACGATGGGCGTCTCACCGATTCTCACGGCAATATTGTTAATTTCACTAATACTATAATTATTTTAACTTCTAATCTTGGTTCGCAATTTTTAACTGAAATTGATGAAGATGATGAGGATTTAACTAATAAAGTTAATTCTCAAGAAAAAGCAATGGAAGTTGTGAGGTCGCATTTTAGACCCGAATTTTTGAATCGACTCGACGAAATTATTATGTTTAATAAGTTAAAGCGTAAAGATATGGATGCGATTGTCGATGTCCATTTTTCTAAGTTGGCGAATAGATTATCAAATCGTAATATTACTATTCAACTCGATGAAAATGCTCAACATTATTTGGCTTCCAGAGGTTATGATTCGCAATATGGAGCGCGTCCTTTAAAACGCGTAATTCAACGTGAAATTGAAAATATTTTGGCGGAAAAAATTCTATGTGGACAACTTGTTGACGGGCAAAATGTTAAATTAAATTATGACAATGAAAAGCTTGGATTTGTGGTTGAGAATAACGTTGTTAAATTTTGAGTTTGGTATATTTAAATCTTAAAATTCCCACGAATATTCGGCGAAGCCACCATTGTTTAAATAGCGATTGGCGAGTTGTAAATTATATTTGAAATTAAATTTATGGTTGTCTTGCGTTAATAAATTTAAACCAATTCCAAGATTTAATTTATCTCTTTGTAAAATCGTTAAATCATTCGATATTTCCTGACCACCATTAACAAAATTTGCTCGCATTAATTGGCGATTATTTTTTAATTTTCGATCCCAAGAAATTGAAAAATTTGGTTTATATTGAATTTGAGAATGAGAAAAGTTTCCGGCAAAATCAACGCCGAATTTGGCAATAAATTCATTATAATTAGTGCTTTTTACCTTTAAAATTATATCTTCTAAGCCCTTCTCTTTGTAAGAGTTTTGCGAAAATTTAAAATATTGAAGCGATAAATCTGGAGTGATTGAAAAATTATCAAATATTTTAGCTTTATAACCAAAGCCACTTTCAAACGAATAGCTTTTTCCACTAAAATTAGATTTAGCAATTTGTTGATAATTTTCGATTTTAATATTTCTTAAATTTTTATATTTATTAAAGCTAAAATTGGCTAAATTTTTACTATAAAATCCTTCATAAATTTTCGAAAAATTATTGTTATAAAAACTAAGTTGATAATAATTAGCATCATTGCTGTGAATTTTTAAATCATCATTGATTTTAGCCTTGTTAATCGTGATTGCAGAACCGATTATGATGTCATCATTTTCTCCTTTAATTAAGCGATCAATCCCAATAATTCCACCAAAATTATTGGTAGTAAATTTTTGTTTAGAA
>CAXNDB010000090.1:0-4614 GCA_964201025.1 Rickettsiales bacterium UBA1997
ATATTAAAGTTTCATCACAGAATTATATCGAATTAGCCAATGAATATCGCCAAAAATAAACCCGTAACAAAAAACATTTTTTCTTTGTTAAAAAAAAATTATTTTAAGATTTTTTTAACAAGTATGTTTTTGATTTTTGCAACTTTCGCGATAGTTTTTTTGGTAATTTTTTATTGCGATATTTTCTACAAATTTAGCGATTTAGCCAAAGACCGAATTATTGAAACACCGCAATTAGCATTAATAATTACTCCACTTTTATTTTGGATTTCAGCTTTTTTGTGTAAAAAATTTGCTTTTAACCCTTTTGGAAGCGGTCTTGACAACGTTACATTTGCCATAAAAACACTCGAAAAATATCCAAATAAATATAAAAAAATCGTTAATTTTATTGGATTTAAAATCGCCTTTATCACATTTGTGAGTTCATTAATCTCAACTTATTCGGGTGGATCTCTTGGTCGCGAAGCACCGTCAATAATGATTGCCGTAAGTTTAATCGTAAGTAGTGCTTATTATTTACGTAAATTTTTGGTAAAAATTGCTTTAGAAATTTGGATTTATGTTGGCTATGCGATCGGCTTGTTTATTGCCTTCAACGCTCCAATTGCTGGTATTATTTATGTTGTTGAAAAAATTATTAAAAACAAATGTAAAAATTATTCTAAAATTTTTATTTTAACATTTTTTGTCGTAATTATTTCAGCGCTTTTGTTAAATAATAGTTCAGCGATTTATCCAATTAAAAATGTTAATAAAATTAGTTTTGAATATTTTCATTATTTTATTTTTCTTGCAATAGCTTGTAGTGCTTTATCATTTTTATTATTAAATATTTGCAGATATTATTATAAGAAAATAATTATTATAAAAAGTTATAAATGGCATTTTTTTCCATTAATTCTTGGATTAATAGTTGCACTAATTGGCGTTTATTTCGGAATTTATTCGGTCGGCGGTGGAATTAGAACTACCAATCAAGTGATTGCAAATCCGGCAATGTTTAGTTATAAAGAATTCGTCGGAAGATATTTATCAACAATTTTTACTTACATCACCGCAAGTGCCGGCGGTCTGGTTGCCCCGTCGATTACAATGGGAGCCGTCGCCGGGTCAATTTACGCTTCTTTGTTTGAAAATATTCCTCCATTATTTTTTGTAATAATCGGAATGACGGCATTTTTGTCGCCGATTTTAAATGTTCCAATTACTTCGGCAATTGTTATCGTTGAATCAACAAAAATTGATTATTCAAATTTTATTATTTTGGTAATTATTTCCTTAATTTCCTTTTTTCTAAATATTATTCTTCAAAAAATATATTCCAAAATTCGTGTTAAATTATTTAAGCCAACAGCAAATTAATCAAATATTTCAACTGGCGATTGAGTCGGGTGAAGTTGCAAAACAGTTTTTTCTTAAAAATAATTTTGAAATTTTTAACAAAAATGATGGTTCTAAAGTTTCGTCCGCCGATATTGAAATTAGTAAATTAATTCAACAAAAAATTTCACAAATTGCTCCCAATATTCCGATAGTTTGCGAAGAGGGTGAATTTCGCGATTTCGATGACGAAATGTTTTTTTTGATCGATCCGATCGACGGCACTTCGAGTTTTATCAATAATAATGTAGAATTTTGCATAAATATTGCTCTAATTAAAAATCGTAAACCGATTTTTGGATTGATCTACGCCCCTTTGTTTGAAGGCGGGAAGATGATTTATAACAATCAACAAAATCAGTTAGCTCTTTACAATCATGATGAAAATAAAAATTTTATACTAAATAAAAACATATTTAACAAAAATTATTTGAGTATAATAACAAGCTCGAGAACTAAAGATGAAGATGTTAAAAATTATGTTCAAAAATTTTATCCGCAATTTATTGATAATTATCAAGTCGAAAAACTTTCTTCAGCGATTAAATTTTTTAGAATTATCGAAGGCGAGGCCAATCTTTATTTACATTTTCGCACATCGATGGAGTGGGATACGGCTTCGGGTCATATTTTAATTGATTTATTTGGTGCAAATCTTAAAACTCTAAAATATAATGATTTCGAGTTTTTTTTGGGTGAAGAGTTGCATTATAAAAAAAATAATTTTATTAATGGTGCTTTCGTTATCGCTAAATAATTTTTTAAAAAAATGGTTAGAAAATTTAGTTTAAATTGCAAAATTGGAGGAGTGGAATCGCCAGTTAATTTTTATGTCGGCGACCCGCATGAAACATCGCATCCAATCGGTTATCAAATGAAATATTTAAACCAAAGGGGCGTTAATATTCCGGAAAGTATTGTTAATTCAATGGCTTCGCTTAATGAAATTGCCAAAAAAAATCGCATTCCTTTTGAAGATTTAATTCAATATGTGAGCGATCAATTGAACGTGGTAGAAACGGTTAAAAATTCTTTTAATAGATTTAACGAAATTAGTCGTTTAAACGAAGAAGAAAAAAATAAAAAGAACGCAAATAATTAGTGGAATTTAAATTATGAAAACAAAAAAAATTATAGTTTTGTGTGGAGGATGGAATTCGGAAAGAGAGGTTTCTTTGCGATCGGGCGAGGGCGTTTATCAAGCTTTGATAAAGCTTGGATATAATGCTGAAAAAGTTGATTTTTCTCATCAAATTTTTGAAGATTTAAAACTAATTAAACCTGATATTGTTTTTAACGCGCTTCATGGGCAATATGGCGAAGATGGGCGAATCCAAGGCGTTCTCGATATTCTTGAAATACCTTATACGCACTCCGGCTTGATCGCTTCGGCGGTTTGTATGGATA
The DNA here is from genome assembly GCA_964201025.1 of Rickettsiales bacterium UBA1997. Classification (GTDB taxonomy): domain Bacteria; phylum Pseudomonadota; class Alphaproteobacteria; order Rickettsiales; family UBA1997; genus CAILUF01. The sequence continues at coordinate 2,791 of CAXNDB010000090.1, forward strand.
AAATTTTAACGCGTAAAGTTTGTTCGCTGGAAAATGTTGCCTCTCCAAAATATAAAATTTTAAATAAGGGTGAAAATGAAGAAAATGAGAAAAAAATTTTTGAAATTGGCAAACCATTCGTAATCAAGCCTATCAACGAAGGATCGAGTGTTGGAGTTGAGGTAATTTTGCCGAATTCGAAATTTGATTTTAGTGAATTTAAGTGGCAATATGGCGATCAAATGATTCTCGAAAATTATTTAGCGGGGCAAGAAATTCATGTGGCGATTATGGATGGCAAAGCTCTTGGTGCTATAGAAGTCCGTCCTCACGGCTTGTTTTTCGATTATAATTGCAAATATACGGCGGGAATGACCGATTATGTTATGCCCGCTGAAATTTCTGCCGAAAAATATGAAGAAGTTTTAAAGCTCAGTGAAGCTTGTTATAAAGCCATTGGTTGTCGTGGAATTAGTCGTGTCGATTTTATTTTAAATAATAAAAATTTTGGCGATAATTTGTTCCATTTGCTCGAAATAAATACCCATCCAGGATTTACTCCGACATCGCTTGTTCCTAAAATCGCCAAACATGTTGGAATCCAATTTGAAGATATTGTTGAATTTTTAATTAAAACCGCAAAATGTGGATAAAAAAAATTCAACAAAAAATCAGAAATTTTTTTTTAACAAATTCTCTTTGGCGTAAAATTAAAAATATTTTAAATGCCTTTGTAAAGCCAATTTTATTGCGAATTTTTTTAGGTTTTTTGGCGATAACTTTTATTGGATTGCTTGCAATACAAACCTACAATCCCAAGCTTTCAAGTCGCATAAAAAATAAATATACCAATTATTTTTATCGTTATTTTAAATTAGATAATTTCAAATTTTCTTCGATTAATATTTCTGGAAATAAAAGAATTTCCAATGAAGAGATCATTAAAATTGTTAATAATTTTGAAATTGAAAAAGGCTCTTTAACCAGCGGAAATCAGGGTAATATCGATTTAGTTCCGCTGATGCAAAATTTAATCGACGAATTAAAATCGAAGCTCCATTGGATTGATAAAGTGAGAATAAAAAGACTTATGCCTGATATTTTAAATGTTGAAATCGAAGAATATCAACCCTTCGCGATTTGGATTAATGACGATAAAAAATTTATTATTGATAAAGAAGGTAGTTCGATTCCGTTTCTTGATAAATATGAACAAAGCGAAGAATTTAAAAATATGATAATTTTATCGGGACGCGGTGCCAATGAAAACGCCAAATCTTTGTTTAATATTTTGGTAATTAATTCTGAAATTAGTCAAGAAATTTATTCGGCAAACTGGGTTGGAAACAGGCGTTGGGACATTCGTTTTTTCGATGGCTTGTTAGTCAAATTGCCAGAAATTGAAATTTCCAATGCGTGGAAAGATTTAATAAATATATATTCAAAATCAAAAAATGATAAGGCGATTAAGTCAATAGATTTGAGGGTTGGGGGCAAGATTTATCTGCAGTATTATGACAAAAAATCTCCCGATTCGCACAAAATCTAACACAAAATCTAACTTTTGCTTTAAATTTCGTCGTTATTTAGTTTTTTTAGCTCGGGCGTGTATGTTTCATTTAAATTTGCTAAAGCAAATTTAGCTTTGAGTTGAATCGCTTCACGGCGAGTAAATCGCCGTATTCGCGATGAGATTATTGGTTTACATAAATTCCTACAATCTCAAAAAAGCTTCAGGCTGTAACTCCCCCCTTGAGAGCTTGTAAACCTACATTTTGTAGATATGCTCGTAAAGCTTACGGGCTCATCACCCTCCCCTTGCGGGAGGGTAAAATTTTCTGCAAG
>CAXNDB010000091.1:0-4584 GCA_964201025.1 Rickettsiales bacterium UBA1997
TCGCAAAATCAAGACCAGAACTTTTTAAGAAAATGTTAACCAAAGATGCGATCATAATGCCGATTAAGCCCATGATTAAGAACGAACCGAAGTTAGTTAAATCTTTTTTAGTTGAGTAACCATATAAACTCATAGCACCGAATGTTGAAGCGGTGATGAGAAATACACGAGTAATGCTGGCTCCTGTGTAAATTGCAAAAATAGATGCCAAAGAAAGCCCCATTAAAGCAGAATAAATCCATAAATAAGATTTAGCTTTTTCAGCGGAAATTGAATTTAATTTTATGCCAAAAAATATTACGAAACCAAGTGGTGCAAGCATAACTACAAAAGCAAGTGGAGTACCAAAAATTGCTTGCATTAAGGCTGGAGAGCTAGAAACAATGAAGGCAACTAAGCCAGAAATTCCAAGTGCAATTGACATATATTGATAAACTTTAACCATATAATCGCGAAGGGCGGAATCAAAGGTTGAAGTTCTTGACGCGGAAGAGGCGAAAGATGTTTTGCTGTTATATTCAATCATATTTATTCCTCAAATTTATTTTAATTTTAAGTAATTAGAAAATTTTGGTTGATGAACCTATTTCTTAATCTATAATTTCAAAAAAAATTTTTCAAGATAAAAAATGCCTAAAAAGAAAATAATTACAATTGTTGGATTAATGGGAGCTGGGAAAACAACGATCGGCTCACGTTTAGCACAAATTTTAAAATATTATTTCATCGATAGTGATCAAGAAATTGAAGATAGTGAACATCGTTCAATTGCTGATATTTTTGCACAAAATGGTGAGAAATATTTTCGTGAAATTGAGGCTAAAACAATTCAAGAAATAGTTAATCGTGATGAAGAAATTGTTCTCTCTCTTGGTGGTGGAGCTTTTATAAATCAAGAAACTCGTAAAATTTTAAAACAAAAAACATTAGTAATTTGGCTTCACGCCTCGATTGAGGAAACTTTAAAAAGAGTTAGTTCCAAAGCGAATCGCCCGCTTTTAAATCAAAAAAATAAACGACAAGTTTTGGAAGATTTGGCAAAAATTCGTTATCCAATTTATCAAGAAGCGGATTTTGATTTTGATACTACGCATTTAACTCACGAAGACATTATTGAAAAAATTATTAACAAATTAAAAATATTTTAAAAATGCTCAATAAAATCAATCTTGATTTACCAGAAAAATCTTATCAAATTATCGTTGGAAGCAATATTTTAGAGCAATTGAAGATTTTTTTGCAAACAAAAAATTATAATAAAATAATTGCCATAAGTGACGAAAATGTTATTAAATTTCATGGTGAAAAATTAAAAAATTTTGATAAAAATATTGATTTTGTAGTGGTGAAGCCAGGTGAATCCTCAAAATCATTTGCGGTTTTTGAAAAAGTTTGCGAAGAAATTTTACAAAAAAATATTGACCGCCATACTTTATTGATAGCCTTTGGCGGTGGAGTTGTTGGAGATTTAACCGGTTTTTGTGCTTCAATTTTATTGCGCGGAATTGATTTTATTCAAATTCCCACCACGCTTTTGGCGATGGTTGACAGTTCGGTTGGAGGCAAAACCGCCATCAATTCACGCGGTGGAAAAAATTTAATCGGCAGTTTTTATCAACCAAAATTAGTATTGTGCGATATTGATTTTCTTGAGACTTTATCGATTCGTGAATTTCGTGCAGGCTATGCTGAAATTGTAAAATATGGTTTTATTTATGATAAAAGTTTTTTTGAATTCCTCGATGAAAATTTAACGGAAATTTTTGCCAAAAATTTGCAAATTTTACAAAAAATTATCACAATTTCCTGCGAAATTAAAGCGCAAATTGTTGGACGCGATGAAAAAGAAAGTGGCGAAAGAGCGTTGTTAAATTTTGGACATACTTTTGGACATATTTTTGAAACCGAAACCAATTATTCCAATGAAATTTTACATGGCGAAGCCGTTGCAATTGGCATGTTAATGGCAAGTCAAATGTCGCTTAATTTGAGCTTAATAAATGCCGATGAATATCAAAAAATTGCTCATCATTTGCAAAAAAGTGGCTTTGAATTGAATCTAAAAAATATTCGTCAAAATTGGCATCAAGAAAATTTAACTAAACATTTATTTAAAGATAAAAAAACCGAAAATAATCAATTAACTTTTATTTTGCTTGATAAAATTGGCGAAGCGAAAATTCATAAAAAAATTTCTTTAGAAAATTTTTTAAAAGTTTTGAAAAAATTTCTTGATTAGTTGATTAATAAATTTATTATTACAGTTAAATAAGTTTGCCTGCGTGATGGACTGGTAGACATAACGGACTTAAAATCCGTGGGGCTTCAACGCCCTTGCCGGTTCAAGTCCGGCCGCAGGTACCAAATCTTTTATTTCAAATTTTTAATCTTAAAAAAATTTGTTTTTCCCGTTGTTGAACTGATAAATTTACAATGCATTTGGCTAAAAAAATAAAACACATTTTGTTATTAGTTTTTTTAGTAATCGCCCTTGCATCTTGCGATAGAGTTTGTTATGAAGCCGATGAATTTTATTCCAAAGTTTTTGAAGTTAAGGCTAATCCAAAAAAAGAAGTTGTCGTCGGTAAATCTGGAACAAAAATATCGGGAACGGGAACATTATCAACGACGCAAAATATTTTTGGAACTTATGATCAAAACACTGGTGGTCAGATGTCAGATTGGATGGATACTGGACTGATTGCAAATGGTGATTATTTTTCAATTGCAATTTCAGGGGGCTGGACTGATAAAGGTGGATTTGGTGATACGGCTTCAATTTCAGCACTTCCTTCTTGTAGATATTGTATAAAAGCTACTAGTGGTACTGGTTCATTAGCTGCAGATAATTGTTTATGCGGACCAATTTTGGATAATGCAAAAATGAAAAATCTGAATTCCCTGAATTGGGACACTCCACAATTTGAAGATTACAAAGTTAACGGAGATAAAACACCAACAGATGAAAAATGTTATGCTTCTGAAGAAGGTGTCGTGGGTTATAAAATAATACCGGTCCCAGCTGTAGTCGCTTCTCAAAGAATACCATCTATTCCATCTGGCAAAAAAGCGGACGATCCCGATTATTGCACATGTAAAAATCCAATCTCTACTCAAAAAACAGCAATTTTTGAAAATAATGGAAATGGTTTTTTTATATTCCCCTTGGGCACTCTTTCAAAAACAACTACAACCGCAACATTATTATCGAGCACTACTCTAACTGAAAACAAAGAAGAGCTTTGTGCTCATAAAATGGGATTCGGAGCTTATATATCTTTGGACGGTGGTTCAGCTCGACCTTATAATTACGCTTATCACTTAGTTTCTCCAAATAAAGTTTTTTGTCCTATAAGATTAGATGGCGAAGGCAGATGTAAGGATGCTTCCGGTATAGATAGAACTAAATTTATTTATAACAGCCCAAATAAAAAAATATTTGCTCAAGATTATAATTCCGATGGAGCTCCAAAAAATTTTCACGGTCTCGGCGATAAAGTAAGATTAATAATTTACGATCAATATTTTAGTGATAATTCGGGTTCGTATAAAGTTGAATTTTTACGAGGTGTAATATCAACTAGAGAAGGCGGATTAATAGCTGATATTGTTAGAACTATTGATGGTTATATTTTTGGATCGAGTGTTTATAACAAGGATACATATGTTTACACTAAACAGAATGATGGCGTAGTTGAATTCATGTATAAGGCGGTTTTGAATGATAAAGTTGTAAGAGCGGTTATATCGATTTCATTGGTAATGTATGTTTGTTTCTATGGCTTAGCTTTTTTTATGGGATTGGTTGATTATGGTAAAAAAGAAGTAGCGATGCGTTTGTTAAAAATAGCCTTAGTTATTTTATTTACCAACGAAAAAGCTTGGCTTTTTTATAATGATTTTGTGATAGGTTTTTTCAAAGAAGGAATGGATGAACTTGTTGCTACGATAACTAATATTTTTGAATCCAATATGGATAGAACTTTGAATGCTGTTATTGTAAGTGAAGAAGCTTTATTGGTTCAACATGATGTTGGTAGAAAATTCATGTATATTGATAATATGATATTGAATTTAACATCCAAAGCGGCTGTTTCTAAGATTATAGGATTAATCTTTATTCCAGGTAAAGGAGTATTTGGTATACTTTATGCCCTTGCAATTTTTGCACTTATTTATTACTTCATTTCTGCAATGATCGATATAGCTTTAAAATATTTGATAAATATTTTAAAGCTTTGCATGGGAGTTGCCCTCGGACCAGTCTTTATTTTATTTAGTCTTTTTGAGAAAACCAAAGATATGTTTAAGAATTGGCTGGCGTTTATTGGAGCGAGATCATTTGAGATCATAATTTTATTTACCATGCTTCATCCTTTCTTACTAATAATAGATCAAAGTTTTACAGAGATGTTAACTTTTAGTGTTTGCTCTGAAGATAAAACCAATGGTGGCATGACATATAGTATTTATAAATCTCAAGATTTAAATAGAGGGCTTTATGAATGGTTTGATTTTTTTATAAGAATAGGAGCGTTAATTTTTATCACAAAATCAATTGCCAACCAAGCTGGATATATTTCT
>CAXNDB010000092.1:0-4545 GCA_964201025.1 Rickettsiales bacterium UBA1997
GGAATTTTAATAATTTGACGATTTTTATATTTTTTTGTGAAATCGGAATCATTATTTTCAACTCTTAAATTGACTTGGCGACAAATGAATTTCATTTTTTTGTTACGCATCAAGACCCCCGGTAATAAATTACTTTCGGTTAAAATTTGAAAACCATTACAAATTCCAAGAATTCTAACTCCTTTTTTCGAAAGCCTCTCAACCTCTTTCATTATTGGCGAAATGCTTGCCATGGCACCACTGCGAAGATAATCGCCGAAAGAAAATCCACCGGGAACGACGATTAAATCGAGATCATTATCGAGTGAAGTTTCGGTGTGCCAAAGGCGTTGAATTTTAGTGCTTACTTTTTGTAAAGCAACTACAGCGTCGCGATCACAATTGGAACCGGGAAAGGTTATAACGGCAGATTTCATCATTTAAAAATTGAGTTAATTTTTTAAGATTTGATAAGAATAATCTTCGATAATTTTGTTAACCAATAATTTATCGCAAATGTCGTCGACGATGTTTTTAATTTTATCTTGATCATTTTCATTAATTTCAATATCGACAAATTTTCCTTGACGAACATTAGAAATTTGTGAATAACCAAGATTTTTGTTCAAAGAGGCTTCAATCGCCTTTCCCTGAGTATCTAAAACGGCTTTTTTAAGAGCAATATTAATTCTGATTTGCATAATTTAAAAATTAATTTTTAAGCGATTCGCAACTTCTTGATAAGCTTCAACTAAGCCACCTAAATCACGACGAAAACGATCTTTATCAAGTTTTTCAGAAGTGTTTTCGTCCCATAATCTACAACTATCAGGACTAATTTCATCCGCCAATAAAATTTGATTTTTATTTTCTTCATCAAAACCAAATTCAATTTTAAAATCAACCAATTTTATTCCAATATTTTTAAATATTTTTTGTAAAATTTCGTTAATTTTTAAAGAATAATCTTTGATTTCTTGTAATTGATTTTTATTAATAATTTTCAAAACATTGATAGCATGATCATCGTTGATTAAAGGATCACCAAGTGCATCATCTTTATAACAAATCTCAAAAATTGGCGATAATAATTCGCGACCTTCTTCGATGCCAAGTCTTTTTGCCATTGAGCCGGCTGATATATTGCGAATTATAACTTCGAGTGGAATAATTTTGACTTTTTTAATTAATTGTTCACGCTTGTCGAGTCTTTTTACGAAATGAGTTGGAATATTTTCTTGAGCAAGTTTTAGCATAATAAACTCAGAAATAACATTATTCAAAACCCCCTTCCCTTCAATTACGGCTTTTTTTTGAGCATTAAAAGCGGTGGCGTCATCTTTGAAATATTGCACTAAAAAATTTTTATTTTCAGTGGAGTAAAGGATTTTGGCCTTACCTTCATATATTTTGTCAATTTTTTGCATTTTATTTTATTAAAAATATTAAAATTAATCCCATTTAGCGATTGGTGGTAAAGACATTAAAATTGCTTCAACATTGCCTCCCGTCATAAGTCCAAAGCGAGTTCCGCGGTCATAAACTAAATTAAATTCTGCATAAAGTCCACGTTTTTTTAATTGAATTTCACGTTGTTGTTCGGTGAATTTTTTTGACATATGTCGACGCACAATTTTAGGATAAATATCTAAAAAAGCCAAGCCAATATTTTTAGTGAATTCAAAATCATTTTCAAAATTTTCGGTATTTAAATAATCGTAAAAAATTCCGCCAACGCCTCTGGCAACATTGCGATGCTTGATGAAAAAATATTCGTCGCACCATTTTTTATATTTTTCGTAATAAGTTGGATCCGAAGAATCACAAGCTTTTTTCAAAGAAGCATGAAAATCTATGGTATCTTGAGCGTTCTCAATCGAAGGGTTGAGATCAGTTCCACCCCCAAACCAAGTTTTTTGGGTGCAAATAAAGCGGGTATTTAAGTGAATGGCGGGCACAAGTGGCGACTTCATGTGAGCCACTAAAGAGATTCCGCTTGCCCAGAATCTTGGATCTTCTTTGGCACCGGGAATTTCGTTGCGAAATTCGGTGCTAAATTCACCATAAACTTCAGAAAAATTTACACCAACTTTTTCAAAAACATTGCCTTTCATTAAAGACATTTCGCCATATCCGCCATCGCTATCTAGGCGAGATTGTTCTTGACGATTCCAATTTTTTCTTTCAAATTTTCCCGGATATTTTTTGTCAAACTCCTCTTCAATTCTTTCAAATTCAAAACAAATTCCATCACGAAGAGAGCGAAACCAATCTGAGCATTTTTTTTGTTTTTCTTCAAGATTCATTGTTAAATAAATTAAAATTAATGAATTAAGAAACTTATTTTAAAATAAATTTTTTTAAATAAAATCAATTTTGTTACTATTTAAATATTTTTTTGAAAATGAATTTAAAATCAAGTTTTTTACAAGAATTTTCTGAGCGTGGATATTTGGCTCAATGCACTGATTTATCTAGGCTTGACGAAGTTTTTTCGCAACAAAAAATTAGTGCTTATATTGGCTTTGATTGTACTGCCAAAACTCTTCATGTCGGGAGTTTAATTCAAATAATGATTTTAAGATTACTCCAAAAACATGGACATAAAGCCATAATTTTACTTGGGGGCGGAACCACAAAAATCGGTGATCCTTCTGGCAAAGACGATGCGAGGCAAATCTTAGATTCAAACAAAATCAATGAAAATTTAAGCGGAATTCTGAAGACTTTACAAAAATTTATAAATTTTCAAGAAAATAAAGCAATTCTGATTAATAACGATGATTGGTTAAAAAATCTTAACTATGTTGAGTTTTTGCGTGAAATTGGTAAGCATTTTTCAATCAATCGCATGCTCACCTTCGATTCAGTTAAATCAAGGCTTGAGCGCGAGCAACCTTTATCATTTCTTGAATTTAATTACATGATTTTGCAAGCTTTTGATTTTTATGAACTTCATAGAAATCACGATTGCGTTTTACAGATTGGTGGATCTGATCAATGGGGAAATATCGTTAACGGTGTTGAATTGATTAGAAAGCTGAGCTTTGAAAAGGGTTTATCGTCAAAAAAATCAGAAGCTTTTGGTTTAACTTCGCCATTGCTAACAACTTTTGATGGTAAGAAAATGGGAAAAACTGCCGATGGTGCAGTTTGGCTTGACGAAACCATGCTTTCGCCCTTTGACTATTTTCAATATTTTCGCAACACTCACGATGGCGATGTAATAAAATTTTTAAAATTATTCACCGATTTAGCGCTCGAAGAAATTAAAAAACTTGAAAATTTACAAGGTCAAGAAATCAACAAAGTCAAGGAAATTCTGGCTTTCGAGACAACTAAAATTTGTCATGGCGCAGAAATTGCCAATCAAGTTTTAAAAAAAGCTCGTGAAATTTTTTTACAAAAAAATGCCGAAGCTTTTGAAGAAAAAATTATAACAATTGAAGAAAATAATCCTAAAAAATTAGTTGAAATAATTTTTGAGATTAAGGCTACGGAATCTAAGGCTGATGCCAAAAGATTAATAGAGGGAAAAGCGGTTAAAATTAATAATGAAATTATTGTCGATGTTAATCACTCGATCAACAATAAAAATGTTTTCGAGTTATCGATTGGCAAAAAAAAATTTTTTAAAATTATTATAAAATAAAATGACAAATAAAATAATTGGAATTGGCAATGCCATCGTTGATTTCCTTGCTAAAGCGGAAGATAATTTTTTGAATAAATTTGAAGTTGATAAAGGTTCAATGCGTTTAATTGACGAAGATTTTGTTGAAAATTTAAGTCATTTATCGATTGAAAAATTTAGCTCAGGAGGTTCGGTTGGCAATACAATTGCAACTTTGGCTCAACTGGGCAACGAGGTTGATTTTATTGGCGTTGTCGGCGATGACGACACCGGTAAAAAATTTATTGATGATATTGAAAAAAGTGGTGCTACTTTTAACGGAAAAATTTTATCAAATCAAAAAACCGCTTCTTCATTTATTTTGGTAACGCAAGATGCTCAACGTACCATGCTTACTCACTTGGGCTGCGCTTCTAAAATTAATGAATCGCATTTTAATGAAAATGATTTTAAAAATTCTAAAATTTTATATATTGAAGGCTATTTGTGGGACGCTTCACAAGCTATTTTAGCATTAAAAAAATCTATTGATTTGGCGAAAAAAAATAATGTAAAAATTGCCTTTTCTTTATCCGATTCTTTTTGTGTAGAACGTCATAATCAAGATTTTTTAAAATTAATAAAGAATGACGTTGATATATTGTTTGCAAATGAAGCCGAAGCTTTAAAATTAGCCCAATTAGACAGCTTTGATCAAGAAAAAATTCAGCAATTTTTTATAAATACAAATCCTAATATTGTCGTCGCTTTAACGCGAAGCGAAAAAGGATGTATAATTATAAAAAAAGATAAAATTTTAGAAATTTCTACAAAAAAAATTGAAAAAGTTGTTGACACTACTGGAGCGGGCGATAATTTTGCCAGCGGATTTTTATATTATTTTGTTCGCGATTTTGATCTACGGAAATGTGGCGAATATGGCAATCTTCTTG
>CAXNDB010000093.1:0-4542 GCA_964201025.1 Rickettsiales bacterium UBA1997
ATAAGGAAGAAGCTGAGGCTAACGAAAGAGCCGCACAAATTCTTATGCCAGAAGATGCCATTATAGAGTTGGCTCACTTGACGGGAATAGTTCAATTAGTTGAGGATAAAATTGATATTGATCTTCTTTGGTTAGATTATCTATCTAAAAAATTCCAAGTATCTAAAGAAGATTTCACCATTCGTTTAGCAAAACTTTCAAATAAAATACTTCCAATTCAAATTCAAAATTAATTAATATGTCAAACTACGAAAAAAAAATAAATGAAATGGGAATTGCGCTCCCTACCCCTTCAGAACCTGTTGCTAATTATGTTGGTTTTGTAAAAACTGGTAATTTGGTTTTTATTTCAGGGCAATTGCCGATGGAAAATGGTAAATTACAAGCGATTGGCAAAGTCGATATTGAGGTTTCGATCGAAGAGGCAAAAAAAGCTGCTCGTTTGTGTGCTATCAACATTATCGCTCAATTAAAATTAGCGTGCAAAGGTGATCTCGATAAGGTTGCTCAATGTATAAAGCTTGGGGTTTTTGTTAATGGTGGCGCTAATTTTAAGGACCATCCAGCGGTTGCCAATGGAGCCTCTGACTTAATTGCCGAAATTTTTGGCGATGCTGGTAAGCACGCTCGAGCGGCGGTTGGATCAGGCTCGCTTCCATTTGGAGTCGCGGTTGAGGTTGATGCAATTTTTGAAGTGCTTTAAAAATTTCTTAAAAAAATAGTGCTTTGAATTTTTTTTAAATTACTTTTATAAAAAATAATTTAAAAAATAAATTCCATGTTACTTTTCGACAAAGTTTTAAGAAATCTCATCAAAATTTCCTTGGTAGTGATAATTCTTTTTGCAATTTTATTTGCTATTTCTTTAGTTTTAGATTGGAGAATGAAGGAAAATAATAACGTTTCCCAGAAAGTTATTGTTGGGCGCGGAAGTGCTGAAATCAAAGCTATTCCCGATGTTGCAAATTTTATTTTCTCGGTAAAAAAAATGCAAAAAGAAGCCAAGGATGCTCAGCAAAAAATGATAGAAATATCAAATTTAGCTTTGCAAATTCTCGACAAAAAATCTGTTGCAAAGAAAGATATCAAAACTATCAACTATTCTACCTATCCAGAGTATGACAACTCTACCAAATGCTCTGACGGTATTTGTTCAGATTCAAAAAATACTTTAAAAGGCTTTGTTTCCAATCAAACTTTTTCGGTAAAAATTCGCGATATCGCTAAAGCTTCAGAGATATTGAATGAGCTTTCTTCGCTTGGAATTGAAGAGGTCGGAGGACTCACCTTCGTAATTGATTCGATGGAAAAAATAAAATATCAAGCGAGAATGCAGGCGATTTTAAATGCCAAAGTTCAAGCACAATCAACCGCAAATGCTTTAAATGTTAAATTAAAAAGAATCGTAAAATTTGCTGAAGATGAAAATAATGGATTTCAACCCCTTTATGCTAGAAGTGCCATGGCTTTAAGCGATAAGGATGAGTCCAAAAATCCACAAATTCAAGCTGGCGAAGAATCGGTTCGCTCCTCGGTGATCGTTACTTATGAATTTGAATAATGAAAATAATTTCGTGGAATATTAATTCGCTTCGTTTGCGTTTGCCTTTGTTAAAAAAATTTATCGATAATAATTCTCCTGACATAATTTGTTTGCAAGAAATTAAGGTTTCAAGTGATGATTTTCCTATTAACGAAGTGCGTTCTTTGGGTTTTGATTTTGTTGAGTTTGATGGCGAAAAATCATATAATGGGGTTGCAATTTTTTCAAAATATCCGATTAAAAAAGTTGAGAAAATTGATATTTTAAATTATGGACATAAGCGCCATATTTTTGCTCAAATTAAAACTCCAATCGGTGAAATAAATCTACATAATTTTTATGTGCCGGCGGGTGGTGATATTCCTGACGTGGCGTTGAATAAAAAATTTGATCATAAATTAAAATTTGTTGATTGGATGGTTGAATATTTTTTAAAAAATTCTCTACCAAAAACAATTATTTTGGGAGATTTTAATATTGCTCCTAAGCCACAAGACGTATGGTCGCATAAGCAATTATTAAAAGTTGTTTCGCACACTCCGATTGAGGTTGAAAAATTAGAAAAATTGCAAAAATCTTTAGATTTCGTTGATACACATCGTTTTTTGGCGGGCGAAGATTTAAAATTATATAGTTGGTGGAGCTACAGAGCCAAGGATCCGTTGCAATCTGATCGCGGACGCAGGCTTGATCATATTTGGATAACCCCAGATTTAAAAGCTTCTCTAAAAAATGCTAGAATTTATCGTGACTTTCGTTTAGAAAATTCTCCTTCCGATCATGTGCCAATCGAAATTATACTTTAATTTTTTTAACAAAAAGTTGAAATTTATTTTATTATTTTTGGAATTTTAATTTTCAGAAATTTTTTTAATATGGTTGTAAAGTCTACGCAATCAAGGCTTACGAAAAATATATTTTAAAACTCGATCAATCATTCTCAAAATGACAACATAATTTTTTAATCATTAAAGTGCTTTAAAATTTTATTGAGTCTTAGATTAGTATAATTATATTTTATTATGTAAAATTTAATTTTACAAACTACCAACGCAAACCCGCAAATGCGTGTTGGGTGCGGTAAAAACAATCTTTCCCGATTTGTCATTTACCGCATCCAGACCCAATTTCAAATTAAAAAACAAAATATTTTTTAAGCTTGATTGACGAAAATAACGAAATTTTTATTAAATTAAGAAGCGATAAAATTCTCATAAGCATCTTTTAAAGTCTTTGCTAATGATGGATCTAAGGCTTTTTTTCTGCCAAGAATGTCTTGTCCATTAATTTGAAAAACGGGACGAATTATTAAAGTCGAGCTCGTTAAAAAAACTTCACAAGCTTGCATCATTTCATCAATTCCAAATTTTTTTTCGATAACATTAATATTTTTCTCTCGAGCAATTTTAATTAAACGATTACGCGTGATACCGCATAAAATATGATTGTTGGCGGGGTGAGTAATTAAGTTTTTTTTATCGTCAACGATAAAAACATTGGCATAAGTTGCTTCGGTAATAACGCCGTCTCGCACAAAAATCGCATCATCAAAACCAGCTTCTTTGGCCTTTTGATTTATCAAAGTTGAAGCCAAAAGATTTACAGTTTTTATATCGCATCTGTGCCAACGAATATCGTCGTGAGTCATTGCTGTGTATCCTTTAGCAAATTCTTCGGGGCTAATAATTTTTTTCGAAGAAACCGTGGCGACGATGGTATTTTTTAAATTTTTAGGACACCAAGGGGTGCGATTAGTAACGCCCCGAGTAATTTGTAAATAACAATAAGCGGAGGACGAAAAATTATTTTTAGAAAATAGTTCTAGTTGAATTTTTTTTAATTCTTCGATGGTAAAATTATGCTCGATATTTAACTCTCGAAGGCTTCGCATTAAGCGTTGAAGATGAAGATCGCCATCAACTAAATTACCATTTTCAAACAGCGTAACTTCATAAGCGCCGTCAGCAAATTGAAAACCTCGATCTTCGATATGAACAAAGCATTTTTCGTGAGGCAAAAATTCGCCATTTAAATAAGAAATCCGACCCATTTTATTTTTTTAAAATTGATTTACCGGCATATCTGGCTTCGCTTCCGAGATAATTAGAAATTCGCAAAAGTTCGTTGTATTTTGCGGTGCGATCGGAGCGACAAAGCGATCCGGTTTTAATTTGCCCAGCATTGGTCGCAACCGCAATATGAGAAATTGTGGCGTCTTCAGTTTCGCCCGAGCGATGTGAAATTATATTGTTATAGCCAGCGTTTTTAGCGATGTTGATAGTTTCCAAAGTTTCGCTTAAAGTGCCGATTTGATTGACTTTAACCAAAACCGCATTTGCCATTTTTTCTTTAATACCATTTTCTAAAATTCGTGGATTGGTGACGAATAAATCATCGCCAACAATTTGAATTTTATTTCCCAAAATTTTAGTAATTTCTTTCCAGCCAATAAAATCATCTTCAGCGAGAGGATCTTCGATTGAAAAAATTGGATAAGAATTTACTAATTCTTGATAATATTCAATAATTTGAGAATTGTTGAGCTTCCTGCCCTCGCCTACTAAATTATAAATGCCATTTTCGTAAAATTCTGAAGAAGCGCAATCCAAAGCGAGCAGGATATCGGATCCTAATTTGTATCCAGCTTGAGTGGTGGCTTGAGCAATGAAATCAAGAGCTTGGTGAGCGGAAGTTAAGTTGGGAGCAAATCCTCCTTCGTCACCAACATTGGTATTAAAGCCCTGTTTTTTAAGAGCGGATCTTAGGTGATGAAAAATTTCAACGCCAGCGCGAATCGCATCTTCGATGGTTGAAGCTCCAACGGGTGCAATCATAAATTCTTGAATATCGATTTTATTGTCGGCATGCTTGCCACCATTGATTATAGTCATCATCGGTACGGGCATTAAATTGCCCTTCGACCCGCCTAAATATTCAAAAAAAGGTTTTTTAGAATTATTGGCACAAGCGCGAGCGCATGCTAGCGAAACCGCTAAAAT
>CAXNDB010000094.1:0-4527 GCA_964201025.1 Rickettsiales bacterium UBA1997
ACTGCTTTGAAAATTATTGCAACCGCCAAACAAAATAATTGTGAAATTATTTTACCAAGCGATGTGGTTGTGGTCAAAGAATTTAAAGCTAACGCACCTTATCGCATTACTTCAATCGACGATGTTGGTGATGATGAAATTATTGTCGATATCGGCACCAAAACCATCGAAAATTTAAATACAAAATTAAATAATTTTGCAACTTTAGTTTGGAACGGACCGCTCGGAGCCTTTGAAATGAAGCCTTTCAATCGTGGTACCGAAGATTTTGCCAATATTGTTGCAAAACTTACTAAATCTGGAAAATTAATTTCGATTGCAGGAGGAGGCGATGTTGTTTCGGCAATTAATGGTTGTAATTTAGCACCGGATTTTTCTTATATTTCAACTGCCGGCGGAGCTTTTCTGGAGTGGCTCGAGGGCAAAGATTTACCGGGAGTATCGGCTTTGCAAAATCATAAATATTAAAAATTTTTTTAATATTTAGGCTTGCAAAATTTTGCGAAGTAATTTTTAATCAACTTTGTAATTTTGTAAATTTTTAAAAAAATTTCGCAAAATTTTTTACAAAATCAACGGGGATATAGCGCAGTTGGTAGCGCGTTTGCATGGCATGCAAAAGGTCACGAGTTCGAATCTCGTTATCTCCACCACGCTTCGCTCTTACGAGCTACGCGTGGCGAAGCCATGCGGAGATTGTTAGAGCGAAGCGTGCCCTGCGAAGCCTTCAGGCGAAGCACGGGCTTTATCAAAAAAACAAATAATTATCGCAAGAAAAAATGGCAAATTGAAGTCTTCAGGCGAAACGGGCCTTATCAACAAACCCATATTAATCTTTTATAACCCTAAGAAAATGCACTACACCTACATCCTCAAATCCATTCCCAATCCAGATCAATCCTATATTGGATACACCTCGAATCTCAAACAAAGATTAGAAGATCATAATTCAGGAAAATCATCTCACACTAGCAAATTCAACCCTTGGAGCCTTGAATTCTACTGCGCCTTTAACGACAAATACAAAGCTCTAGAATTCGAAAAATATTTAAAATCCAACTCAGGAAAAGCGTTCGCCAAAAAACATTTTTGAACCTGTAACGGAGACAGAAATACCAAAACGACCCACTTGCTCTAGTGCTTTTAATCTTAACAAACTTTGCGGACTCCTTGTCGATGACTTTGAAGCTAATAAAATCAAGGTTCTGCGATTTAGAGAATTTTTATTTTTCTACCCTGTTCGTACCACCATTTTCTAGGCTTCGAAGTCAATTTTTTTTATCTTAAAAATCTCTATTTTCGCCAACTTCCAAAATTAAAAAATCTTTTTCTAAATTAGCCTCTACGCGATTTTTTTTAAGATCATCCGCAGGATCTTTAAAATTATCGGAAGCCAATTGAAAAGTTTCAAAATGCATGGCGATTGATTTTTCAGCATTAAGTTCCTTGTGAGCAAGAATTGCTTCCTTAGGACTAATATGATGACGAATCATAAAATCCTGAGGTTTGTAGGCACCAATTGGGAGTAGGGCGAGTTTGAAATTTTTAAATTTTTGTCCAGCTTCGATAAAATGCGAATCATAACCGGTATCGCCAGCAAAATAAATATTGCCAAGATTGTTTTCGAGAGCGAAGGCTCCCCATAATGTTGCATTTGAGCCCCAAAAAGCTCTTTTTGACCAATGTTTAGCACGTAAAAAATTTATTGTAAGATTTTCATTAAATTGAATTTTGTCATTCCAATCCATTTCTTGGCAATTAATCTTGAGATTTTTCACCTCATTTAAATAATGGCAAATTCCAAGCCCTGCATAAATTTTTGGATTGGAAAAATCACGAAGTTTTTTTAAAGTGGGTATATCCAAGTGGTCGTAGTGTGAATGACTTATTAAAACAATGTCAATTTTCGGTAAATCTTCAAATTTTATTCCTGGTTTTTTAGCTCTTTTTGGACCTAAAAAAGTCACGGGGCTGGCACGATTCGACCAAATTGGATCGGTTAAAATATTTAAATTATTAAATTGTAATAAAAATGTTGAATGACCAACAAAAGTTGTCGAGATTTTATTGTTATTAACTTTTTCTAGTGGTTTATAATTTTTTACTTCAATTAAATCTTTGACCCAAAAAGATTTGCCATTTTCGGCCTCATATTTTTCCTTCGCTTTGTAATAAGACATGAAGTTTTTTTTGAGAGGATCTTCGCTATTTGGATTAAAAAATCTTTCACCATTAAAATGGTCGGAAGTGCTTCCTTTGTAGTATCCAGACTCGGAAAACAAAAAGCATGAGGATAAAAAACTCATAAGAATGAATGTTAAAAAATATTTTAAAAATTTTATCATTAAATTTATTTTAGCTTAAATTAAAATCGTTTAGTTTTTAAATAATTACGGATAAAAAACTAAAAATCAATTGTTCGACCGTTCTTAACCCAGTCGCCATAGCGCGTGTTATCTTCTGGTTTTTTTAAAATATCTTCTTTTGAAGATAATTCTTCTTTTTCCGAAGGCAATTCTTCTTTTTCCAATTTTGGAGAATTTTCCGTGGTTAAGTTAGTTTTATTTTTTGATAATCCCATTATGTAAATTTTTTATTTTATAATTTAAAATATCAATTTTAAATCAAATTTAATGCTGTTGACTCGCTCCACCACTCATTATACCAAGATTAACTCCTAGATCAGCTCCAGTTTCTTTGATTATAGAGAAATCGACTTTTAATCCAGATTTTTTTGCCATTTCCCAAAATTCAAAAAAGGATAATTTCCCTAAGGCCATAGAGTCGAAACATGAAAAAAAATCTGTATTAAACGCACCAGCGCCAAAAATTCCTTTTAAAGCAGAGTCAAATCCTCCTTCCGTGAAGAGAGAAATGCCATCTCTGAGGCCTGGTATTGCAGAAATATCGCCTCCGGGGATCATTCCCTTAAAAGCATCTTTCATACCACCCAAAGATCCTTCGCCAGTTCCGGGAAAACCTTCTGCGGTATGAGAAACTGGTGAAGTGTCGATTTTTAATTTATTCGCATAAAGCATTTCACCAGGATCGTTATACTGAGATGAATTATTGCCAGATTTTGACATAAAAAATTATTTAGATGAATCAACCGCGGCAACGGCCGACATGTTGAGAATATCGTTAATCGAAGACTGCATCGTAACGATTTGAACAGGCTTTTCAAAGCCATCTAGAATTGGTCCAATCACAGTGCAATTGCCGACCTCTTCAAGAAGTTTAGTGGCAATGCTTGCCGAATGAAGTCCTGGACAAATTAAGATATTTGCCGGTCCCGTCAATCGACAAAATGGATATTTTGCCATTTTTTCAGGATTCAAAGCGACATCCGCGGTCATTTCGCCATCATATTCAAAATCAACTTTCATACCGTCAAGTATTTCCACTGCGTGCTTCATGCGACTTGACTCATTTTTCAAAGCGCTGCCAAAATTTGAAAATGATAAGAACGCAATTTTTGGTTCGTAACCCATTTTGCGAACTTTTTTGGCGGTTTGAATGGCGATACTAACTAAATGCTCCGAAGATGATAATTCTGAACAAGCGGTATCGGCGATAAAGATTGTTCGACCTCGGGAAATAATCATTGAAACGCCAAGAACGATATGATCTTTTTTGTTTTTGATTACTTGCCAAACATCTTTTAAAGATTTGCTATAACCTCTTGTTAAGCCAGTAACGAGAAGATCGCCATGACCGCAAGCTAGCATTGATCCGGCAAAAATATTGCGATCGGTTTTGATCATTCTTGCACAATCAGAAAGAAGAACGCCTTTGCGTTGCAATTTAGAGTAAAGATAATCGATATATTTATTATTCTCGCCAGAAATCGCGGAGTTGTAGATCTCGATGCCTTTTTCTTCGATATTTAATTCTTGCATTTTTTCAAGAATTCTTTCTTTTTTTCCAACTAAAATTGGTTTGCCATATTTGTTATCGCGCCACATGCTTGCAACCTTGATAATTTCTGGTTGTTCACCTTCGGCAAAAATAACATTTTTTGGCGATCTTTTTAATTTTTCGAAAATTAAACTTAAACTATTAACCGAAGGATCACGACGAGCTTTAAGTTGTTTAGTATAAGCGTCCCAATCTTTAATTGGCTTTCTCGCAACGCCACTTTCAACTGCAGCTTTTGCTACCGCAACTGGAACTGTATAAATCAATCGTGAATCGAATGGAGTAGGGATGATATAATGAGGACCAAATTTCATTTCGCGACCACCATAGGCTTTGATAACTTCGTCGGGAACTGGTTGACGAGCGATCTCGGCGATGGCTTTTACCGCCGCAATTTTCATTTCTTCATTGATAGTTGAGGCTCTAACATCAAGCGCTCCGCGGAAAATATATGGAAAACCCATTACATTGTTAACTTGGTTTTCGTAATCACTACGACCCGTTGCAACAATGGCGTCGCTTCTAGCTTCGCGAACTTCTTCGGGTAAAATTTCTGGATCAGGATTTGCCATGGCGAAAATTACTGGATTTTTCGCCATCGATTTAACC
>CAXNDB010000095.1:0-4513 GCA_964201025.1 Rickettsiales bacterium UBA1997
ATTTTTATCAATTATTTTTATTTTTTCAAAAATTGTGATGTGATTTTTCATATTTATTTAGTTCATGATGATAAGTTTTTGCTGGTTTTTTCAAAAATTTTAGCAAAATAATTTAAGTTCTTCAAAAAATTTTTTAGGGGAAAAATTAACATATAAGTTGCAAATATTTATCTAGAATTAATAAATAAGTTAAAATAAGATTAATAAATGTATTGTGATTAAAAAAATTAGTTTTAAATTAATAATAATTTTAATTCTAAAAGTTTTAATAAATAATATTCATTTTTTATGCCAGAAAATCAAAATTCGGATTCGGATTCAGAATCATCTACCCCAAGAAAAGTTAGATTAACTTTATCAGAATATATTGCAAAATATACTGATAATATTGAAGAGGTAAGAGGAACATACAACGATAAAATTATGATAAAAAATTCTATTAATAATTTTGTAATATCTAAAAATGAACTAAATTATTCTCAACATTTAGATTCATTTTTTTTTAATGACGTAAATCAAAAAATAAAAAAAACCTTAAAAGATGAAGTTTTTTTAACAGAAGTTGTGAGCAATGCTCTACAGAGCGATAATTTGAAGTTTATTGAAAAAATAATTCCATTAATTGATAATAAAAAAAATCTTGAAAAACTTAATCAATTATTGACCGATAATGGCAACAGCAATTCCCAAATTCCAAGTACAGAAATAGAGAAAGTAAAAAATAATGTTAATAGAATTAAAGAAAATCTTCCATCTTGTAATATATCTTAATTTGGAATTTTTTTTAAATTTACAAAAGCAATTTTAACAATCTTAAACCGCAAAAGAAGATCCGCAACCACAATTGGCTGTAGCGTTGGGATTAACAACTTTAAAATAGCTCGCGCCTAATTCTTCGACAAAATCAATTTTGGCGCCTTCGATAAATTGTAAAGAAATTTTGTCAGTTTTGGCGATTAAATTTTTGGCATCATCAACATTTTCTTCGCAAATTATTAAATCATCTTCTAAATTTTTATCATCAAGTTCAAAAATATATTGAAAACCGCTACAACCGCCACTTTTAACGGTTAAGCGTAAAAATTTTTGCGGATTATTGGTGTTATTTTTAATTTCTAAAATGCGATTTTTGGCACTTTCGGTGAGTTCAATATTATTCATAATTAACGATTATTTCTTTTGTTAAATTCTTCAAAAATTTCGGATAAATTGATGTTGTTTTTGGCGAGCAAAACCAAACTGTGATAATATAAATCACAAACTTCATTGATTAAATTTTGACGCGATTGTTCAGAATTATTTTTATCGTGCAAAAGCCCGGCAATCGTGACTTCAACGCCCTCTTCGCCAATTTTTTGAACTAAGCGAGAAATATCGCCCTTGACCAATTTATTAGTGTAAGATTTTTCATCTTGCGAGGCAATTTTTGTCGAAATTATCGAATATAATTCTTCAAAATTAATTTGTGAATTTTTCATGAGAAATTGATCAATTTTGTAAATAAATTTTTATAAATTTTACAAGATTAAATTCTCAAAGTAAATTTTAATTTTAAAAGCCAACTGATTTCTTGACTTAGTCTTAAAAATTTTTTAATTTATGAGTATAAAAATGTTTTTTATTATTTAATTCTTAAAAACATTGGAAAACTTTATTAATTCTTTTTACACTCAAACATGGCTATCGAACATACTCTATCAATCTTAAAACCCGATGCAACTCAAAGAAATTTAACTGGCAAAATCAATGCTAAATTTGAAGAAGCTGGCTTAAAAATCGTCGCTCAAAAAATGCTTTTTTTATCTGAAAAAACTGCTGGCGAATTTTACGCTGTTCATCGTGAACGCCCTTTTTTCAAAGATTTAGTTAAATTTATGACTTCAGGCGCCGTTGTCGTTCAAGTTTTAAAAGGGGAAAATGCTGTCGCTAAAAATCGCGAAATCATGGGGGCAACAAATCCTGCTAACGCAGATGCTGGAACGATCCGTAAAGAATTCGCTTTGTCAATCGAAGCCAATTCAGTTCACGGTTCTGATTCGCTTGAAAATGCAAAAAATGAAATTGCATTTTTCTTCGCAACCAATGAAATTGTAGGATAATTGAATGGTAAAATCATTCCAACAAATTATTTTTGATTTACAAAATTTTTGGGCAAACCAAGGATGTGCAGTGCTACAACCAATTGATACCGAAGTCGGTGCCGGCACTTTGCATCCTGCCACGGCTTTGCGAGCTTTAGGCAATAAGCCGTGGAAAGTTGCTTATGTTCAACCTTGTCGTCGCCCTACCGACGCAAGGTTTGCCAGCAATCCAAATCGCTTGAGTCATTATTATCAATTCCAAGTTTTACTCAAACCCGCACCGCAAAATATTAAAGAATTATATCTACAAAGTCTTGATTTAATTGGGCTTAAAACCAAGGAAAACGATATTCGCTTTGTTGAAGATGATTGGGAAAATCCGTCGGTTGGAGCTTCTGGCTTGGGCTGGGAAGTTTGGTTTAACGGTATGGAAATCTCGCAATTTACTTATATGCAACAAATTGGCGGAATCGAATGCAGTTTAATTCCCGGAGAAATCACTTATGGCTTGGAACGAATAGCCATGCATATTCAGGGCGTTGATTCAATTTTCGATATCAATTGGAATGGCAAAGAAAATGCCGATAAAATTACTTATAAAGATATTTTTTTTCAAAGCGAAGTTGAAAATTCACACTTCATTTTAAATCATAGTAATATCGATATTTTATTTAAAAATTTTGAAGAAGCTAAAACGCAATCGGAAATTTTAGCCGAAAATAATTTGCCGATTCCAGCTTTTGAACAAGCCTTAAAGGCTAGCCATTTGTTAAATTTGCTCGATGCCCGTCAAGCCATTTCCGTCAATGAAAGAGCTTCTTTTATCGGTCAAATTCGTCAATTAGTTAAGTCATCTTGTGAAAAGATGATTGAAAATTAAAATATAATTTTATGAATGAAAATAATTCAAGTTTTTTCGATTTTATCAGCACTACAATTCTCGGAATCCCTTATTTGTGGCTGTTTTCAATAGTTATTTTTTTATTTTTTTCCTACAAAAAAGTAAGTTATTTATCATATTTTATTTTCTTTTCAGTAATTCTTTTGCCCCTAAATTTAAGTTTACTTTTTTGGTTGCCATTTTGGGCACTTTCAATCTTATTAGTTTTTCCAAATCTTCGTCAAAAAATTTTAACACCAATCATAATTTCTTTAATTAAAAATTTAGGATTATTACCCAAAATTTCGCAAACTGAAAAAATCGCCCTCACCTCAGGTACAACATGGGTCGATGGAGAATTATTTTCTGGCAATCCCGACTTCAAAAAAATCATGGCAATGATTTATCCAAAACTCACCGCCGAAGAGCAAAATTATATGGATAATGAAGTTGAAGAACTTTGCAAAATTTGTGTTGATTATCAAGTCCAAATTTTACGTGATTTACCGCCCGAAGTTTGGCAATTCTTACGCGATAAAAAGTTTTTTGGCATGATTATCCCCAAAGCTTATGGCGGACTTGGCTTCTCAGCTTTCGCTCATAGTTGCATAATTGAAAAATTGTCTTCACGTTCAGTTGCTCTAGCCATCACCGCCATGGTTCCAAACTCGCTCGGACCCGCAGAATTACTCTTGCATTATGGCACAAAATCGCAACAAGATCATTACTTACCTCGCCTCGCCGATGGTCGTGAACTTCCGTGCTTTGCTCTAACTGAACCTACAGCAGGGAGCGACGCCACCTCGATTCAATCAAATGGCATTATTTTTAAAGATGCAAATGGTGAAATTAAAATTCGCTTAAATTGGAAAAAACGTTATATAACGCTTGGAGCTTACGCCACCGTTATCGGTGTCGCTTTTCAACTTCGCGATCCCGATAAAATTTTATCAGAAAATTGTGAAATTGGCATCACTTGTGCACTTATTCCAAACACAACAGCTGGAGTAGTTCAAGGGCGTCGCCACGATCCATTAGCCACACCTTTTGTTAATTCGCCACTTAATGGTAATGATGTTATTATCGGCTTTGATTCAATCATCGGCGAGAAAGACGGACTCGGCAAAGGCTGGAAAATGTTGATGGAATGCTTGTCGGCGGGTCGCGGAATTTCATTGCCATCTACTAGTTCAGGTGGATCAAAACTCGCAACTCGCGTGGTAACAGCTTACTCAATGGTGCGTGAACAATTTGGCACTTCGATTGCTAAATTTGAAGGTATCGAAGAAGTTTTAGCTCGCATCGCTTCACGCACATACGCCCTCGACGCCATGCGTGCTTTCACCGCTGGCTCGGTTGATTCGGGTGCCAAACCTGCAGTTATAAGTGCCATCGCTAAATATCATTCGACCGAAATTTTCCGTCAAAATATTAATGACGCCATGGATATTTGTGCCGGAGGTGCGATAATCAGGGGTCCACGCAATATTTTAGCCAACGCTTATTTCTCAACGCCAATTTCAATTACGGTTGAAGGCTCAAACATTATGAC
>CAXNDB010000096.1:0-4451 GCA_964201025.1 Rickettsiales bacterium UBA1997
TCGCAACTTTTCACCCTCTTCCAAGGCTTGACGGTCAAGCCTCATTCTTAAATCAGAAATTTCTGATTGCAGTATAAATTCTGGATTTCTATCTCTCATGAAAAATATTAAAAATTTAACTAATATTAGTAGTAAGTTTTTAATATTTATTTCATGAGAATGTAAAGTAAATTTTTTTCCTACCTATTTTTATAAATTTTATAAATTGTTATATTTTTATACTAAATTTATATAAATTAATTTTAGTGTTAATATTTTCTAAATTATCCTGTGGCGCGATTTCGTTTATCAGACCCTAGAAACACCATCTCTCCGATCGCTTCTTTCTAAGCCCGCTGGCGCTGGCGCTAGCGTTGGAGTTTGGGTTTGGGTTTGGGTTTGGCCTAAAGCTTGAAAACATTTAGATAAATTAATAACATCACCTAAAATAGCAAAAGCACTAAGAGCGACTAAACTAGGAAACTCAGCAATATTTATTCCTGCTCGTGCGGTCGCTTGAACCGATGAAATTTGTTGATTCACTCCTTCCGAGGGTTGAAGATCCGATTCAGCTTGAATATTATCACGAATTAAACCTTGAGGTACAAAAATTCCACTTTGAACTTCAACCAGCTGTGATTGATTCCGTAAAGCTTCACCAACTCCGGAATTAAGATTTTGAGGGGCTAAAGAAATCTCCCCACCTCGAACTGAATCTCCATTTTCTCTAGAATCGCGATGAGAAGCTGTTACTAAATCTCCATTAACCGCCATTTGAGCTCCCTGTTCCATTATAGAATCAGCAGTTTGACTAGCGGGGAGAGTCTGTGCACCCGAATTTCGAACTTGAAAATAATTTCCAATTTTATTCTCGAGATAATGAAAACCCGCTCTTACTACCGCCGAAAATAAAGCGGTTGTTGAACTCAAAATTAAAGATTGCGAATAAGTTAATTTATTCTCTCGATCATCTTCAATTAAATTTCCTAGAAAATGAATTGCCGAGACAAAGGCAAATTGCTTAGCTATTAATTTTGCATATTCGGGAGTATTTTGATAAATTTCAGCAACTCTTTCTTGTGCTTCACTTCCAATTACTCCTTCGGTCATTTTCTTAAGAGCTTCACTTGGCGTAGTTAACCCAATTTTTTCCGCTGAAGCTTCAAGGGTTTTGTATGAAGATACCAAAGCTGGAAGAGCTAAACTTTGCAATGCCGCATCTTTATTTACAAGGACTCCGATTGCCAAAATTCTGGAAAAATTTTCTGCAAATGAAACTAAAGCTTCCTTACTTTTGTCATCTTTTGGCATTTCTATTAATGCTAATTTAGTGAGAAATCCTAAAAAAATTGCACAAGATTCTATCAAAACTTGTGTTGCAATTTTATCGGATAAATTTCCGCTTATTATTTCTCCTGATTTTGTCGATTTTGGGGTTGATATTGGAATTGGAGTTGATGTTTGAGCTTGAGTTGATGTTTGAGCTTGAGTTGATGTTTGAGCTTGAATTGATGTTGGAGCTGAGGCTATAGGCGTTGTCAATGAACAATTATATTGTTTTAATAATTCCACTAAATCCTTAAGCTCTTCTGTGCAATTTTTAAATTTTTCAAATTCTTGGGCACCACCTTTTTTATAAGCTTGATTTTTTGCAATTACTGCTAAAAAATAATCCAACACACCAAAGCGATTATCAAGCCATTTGTCCATCGACAATTCCTTTGTCATAATTGAAATTGGAATATCTTTACTATCTAAATCAAGCAACGGTCGAAGTTGTGGAAAATTTTCATCGACATGGCCAGAAAATAAGTAATGCATATTTTCGTGAGCACTAGTGCTTTTAAATGTCAAACTATTAAGGGGTGAACCATAAAAAACATTTGTTCCTAGCCCAATAAAATGTTTTCCCAGAATTTTACCTTCTAAAATTCTATTTGAGACCAAACCCTCTCGAATATAACCCGCATCACTAAATGGTGGCCGACTGCAATTGCTATCTTTAAAACGTCTCACCTCAAATAATTCTCTAAAATTTGGATCCAATAAAGCACCAATCATTTTTTGTAACTCAAGAATATTTGGCAATAAAAATTCACCTCCTGCCATTGTTTCTATTCTAGGGGTTGGATTAGTAGTAATGCCATCAATATAATCCTTTAAAAAATTCATTCCATCAGCACTTTTACAAGATACAGTTTTTTCTAATCCTTGAGAAATAAGATTATTATGTGGAGCTATAAAATTAGGATATAAAACTAGTTTTTCAGTTTCTCGATTAAATTGACGAGGAATAAATTGATGAGGATTGGGAACGAAACTTCCTTCTTGCCCTTCAATCGAAATTGCCATTCCAAATTTTATCAAATTTTCCAAATCATTAATTGAAAGTTCTGAAAATTTAAATTTATCTGTGATTATATTATCCGATGGCAATTGTTGTAATGCCAAAGACGCAACTCCGGATATAATTTTTTCATCAGCTATGCCTAAATCTTTTTGAGCTTGCGTAAAAACTTTATTAAATTCACTTTCAAAATTACTTGAAGCGGGATTAAGATTATTAATGCTTTCTATAATTCTTTTATACAATCCCGCATCCGAACTTAAAGGAGGCGCTGAAGTTGGCTGAGTTGGAGTTGATAGCACTTCTAAAGCTTGAGAAGCGGGAGTTTCTTTCATTATAATTTTAAATTTATCATTAATATTATTTTATACTAAATTTAAATTTTGCATAATTAATTAACAACAAATTTAAACATTATTCTCAATCGATTTGGCGAAAAATGAACTTCTGGTTTCATTGCGATTCAACAAAAATTTATCTAATTTTCTTAGCAATTTTTCATCAATCGTAATATTTATTCTTATCGCTTTAGTTTTGATTTTAACTGAAATCATCACAAAAATTTCAGCTTTTTTATATTTCTTTTTTACTTCATCAAGAGTTTTCGGACGCGGTAAATCTTCACCATCTTTAAGCATGCCATCAATATGGAATTGCAAGGCTTCTTGCGCCATTTTTTCGGCTTCTTCTAAATTTTTTCCAACACTTACGCAACCCAAAAAATCGGGAAAAATTACGCCAAATTGTTTGGCATTTTCTTTGTCAATTACCGCGATGTATTTTTTTATATTTTCACTCATTTTTAATTTTGATTTTTAAAATATACACATCATACACATTATTTTATTTTACCAATATTTTTTTTCAAATTTTTATTGTCTTTATTAAAAAATTAATGGTAAAATTATGGAATAAATTTATTGATAACAAAACTGATAAAATCAATCATGACCTACACAATTCAAGGCAAAAATAATGTTTACGAAATCGTAATTGGATGCGAAATTCACGCCCAAATCGCCTCCAAATCAAAATTATTTTCGCGCAGTTCAACCACTTTTGGTTCCGACGCTAATTCGCAAGTTTCTTTAGTCGATTGCGCTTTACCCGGTATGCTTCCGACCATCAATGAAGAATGCGTAAAACAAGCGGTAAAAACTGGTCTTGGCATCAATGCAAAAATTAATTTGGTGTCAATCTTTGATCGCAAAAATTATTTTTATCCCGATTTACCGCAAGGCTATCAAATCTCACAATTTTCCGATCCAATTGTATCCGAAGGTGCGGTCGAAATTACCTTAGAAAATGGCGATAAAAAAATCATTAATGTTGAACGCATTCACATCGAACAAGATGCCGGAAAATCAGTTCACGATCAACATCCGCAATTTTCTTTGATCGATTTGAACCGCTCGGGTATTGCCTTGATGGAAATTGTTTCTAAGCCCGACATGAACTCGCCATTTGAAGCTTCGGAATATGTTAGAACCGTCCGTTCAATCGTCCGTTCACTCGGCACTTGCGATGGCGATATGGAAAAAGGTAATTTGCGTTGCGATGCCAATGTTTCGGTGCGAAAAATTGGCGAACAAAAACTTGGCACTCGTTGCGAAATTAAAAATTTAAATTCGATGCGAAATATCTCGCGCGCCATTGAATTTGAAGCGAAGCGTCAAGTCGAAATTTTAGAAAATGGTGGCGAAATTAATCAAGAAACTCGTTTATTCGATGCCTTAAATGGCGAAACGCGAACCATGCGCTCCAAAGAAGACGCCATGGATTATCGCTATTTTCCCGATCCCGATTTGCCGAAATTAATTCTTACGCAAGAATATGTCGATAACATCAGAAAATCTTTGCCCGAACTTCCGCAAGCCAAGAGAGAACGCTATATTCGTGATTTAAAAATTTCCGAATATGATGCCGGAGTTTTGACCGCCGATGATGAAATCGCTAATTATTTTGAACAATTAATCCAAAAACACGATGCCAAATTATGCACGACTTGGCTTACAGTAGAGCTGTTCGGACGCATGAACAAACTTGGCGTTAAATTCGAAGATTTAAAAATTTCTGCACAAAATTTAGGCGAATTACTCGACTTAATTAAAAGCGGAGAAATTTC
>CAXNDB010000097.1:0-4412 GCA_964201025.1 Rickettsiales bacterium UBA1997
TAAATGCAAGATTTCATGCAATCATTGCAAATTCGATGTCCGGTGCCAGCTATCATTGGATTATCAATGATTGCCATCGCCAAACTTGCCAAAGAAAATCCGGCACTTTTCAAAAAATTCATTTCCGAAATTTTTTCTTCGAGCGGGCACCCCTCTAGCTTAATCCCCAATTCATCAATTTTAATTTTTTGTGTTTCCTTATCGATTAATCCAGTTTTACAAGAATCTTTTTGTTGATTATGACAAAAAATACAATAATGCGTTTCGCCACTAACTCGTAGCGCTGAGCAACCTTTGTCAGTCAAATCAAAACCTTCGCGATGACGTTTTTCAATTTTTGGAATTAGATTTTTTATGGCAATTTTTTGTGGCAAAATAAATAAAGTTCCCGCTTTATGAAATTTTTGCCCCGCCTCGTCAAACAAGGCCCAAAGGCAATATTTTTCTATTATTTCCAAATCTTGTTTTGCTAAAATTTTATCACTCAAAGCAATTTCTATTTGATCAATTTGAGAAAAATTTATTGCCAAATTTTGTAAAGTTTTTTGATGATCAAAATTTTTTATTAACTCTAAATCATGCGAAGAATATTTTTTAGCAATATGTCTTTGAACAAAGTCTCTTCTGGTTTCGCAAACTTTTTTATATTTTAAATATTGCGATCTTAATTCAGAATTTTTTTTATGAATTAAGAATAATTCTACTAAAAAAATTTCTAAAATTTTGGCAATTTCAATTAAATATTGTGAATTTTCAGAGTTATGAATTTGATATTCTAAAAAATATTCGGGAGCTTTTTCTTGCAAAAATTCTAGAAATTTTTTATGAATTTTTTCAAGACCATCAACGGCGTATAAATCATAAAAATCAATGTTAAAATCGTGATTAAGAAAATTTTTTGATGGCATTTTTTATAATTTCTGACTCATTAAATTCAAATTTTTGTGAACCAATTATTTGATAATTTTCATGACCTTTGCCGGCAATTATCAACACATCGCCATTTTGCAAAATTTCAATCGCTTTAGCAATAGCAATTTTTCGATCGCCGATTTCTAAAGTTTTGGATTTATCGCATTTTTGTAAAATTTCTTGACGAATTAAAGCGGGATTTTCGTTGCGCGGATTGTCATCGGTTATGATTACCAAATCTGCCTTTTTACATGCGATTTCGCCCATAATTGGACGCTTTTTGACATCGCGATCTCCACCGCAACCAAATAAAATAATTACCCGATTTTTAGCAATATTTTTTGCTAATTTTAATACATTCTCAATAGCGTCTGGTGAATGCGCAAAATCAATAAAGATTTTTGCCCCCAGATGCTCGCAAACCTTTTGCATTCTGCCTGAAGCACATTGCAACTTATCAAAGTTTTTTATTAATTTTGCAATTTCTTCATTCGTCAAATTAGATTTTGCTAATACGTTGCCAAGGGCGCATAAAATATTATATATTTGAAAATCGCCATTGATGTTGGTGATGAAAGAAAATTGTTGATTATTATACAAAAAATCAACTTTTTGATTTTCAATTTTAATTAGTTTTAAAGCATGAGCCTCATAGCCGTAATCTATAATTTTTAATTGATTTTTTTGGCAAATTTTTTTGATTTCGACGAATTCTTTAATATCAGAATTTAAAATCGCCCAACCATTTTTTGGCAAAATTTTTTCAAACAAAATCATTTTACAATCAAAATAATTTTGCATATTTTGATGATAATCAAGATGGTCTTGCGTAAAATTTGTAAACGCTCCAACCTCAATTTCCAGACCCGCCATCCGCCTTTGTTCTAAGCCAATCGAGCTCACTTCAATCGCCACATCATCAATCGCAGATTTTTTCAAAATTGCCAAATTTTTGTAAAGCGAAATTATATCGGGCGTGGTTAAATTTGATGCTTCAAAATTATTTTTTATTTCTTCATCGCAAATTATTCCAATGGTGCCGATTGAGGCCGATTTTTTATTTAAAAATTGTAAAATTTGTCGGGTAAATTCTGCGGTTGAAGTTTTGCCATTGGTGCCCGTAATCGCATAAATATTTTTAGGAAGTGGCTGATAAAAATTCCGTAAAAATTCTATTAAAATTTCAAAAACATCGCCGACAATTATAATATTTTGCGGATTTTTTTTAAGAAAATTTTGAAAATCAAAAGTAGATTTTTGCGAAATAACCGCCACCTTTGAACCAAGATTGACAACATCTGGTAAGAAATTCGCCCCATCATTTTTTTGTCCGATGAGTCCAAAAAAAATAGTATTTTTATTAATTTTTCTTGAATCGATCGAAATATCTTCGAACTCAACAGAATCAAGCTTTGAAACATCACCAAAAACTTGGTAATTATGCGAAATTTTTTTAAGAATTTGATGCAAATTCATTGATTAATTTTATAAATTTTTGAGCGGTTAAAGCGGGATTTTCACTTTGAGTGATTGGTCTTCCAACCACTAAATGTGAGGCTCCATTTGCTAAAGCAGTTTTAACATCGGCCACTCTTTTTTGATCGTCATTTGGAATTTTTTCTAAACGAATTCCCGGAGTGACAATCAAAAAATTTTGCCCCAAATTATTGCGTAAATTTTGTGCTTCTTGGGCCGAAGCAACCACCCCATCAAGCTTACATTCCAAAGCCATTTGAGCTTTTTTTAAAACTAAATTTTCTAATGATTTTGTTTGATCAAAACCCATTTCTTCTAAATCTTTTTCATTAAGGTTGGTTAAAACCGTGACAGCAACTATCTTCATCGAGCCTTTATTTTCTGAGGCTCGAAGCATGATATCGCGACTTGCGGAATGAATCGTCAAAAGATCAATTTCAAATTTTGCTAAATTTTTTACCGCCCGCGCAATGGTTTGTGAAATGTCATATAATTTTAAATCAGCAAAAACTTTTTTATGATTATTTTTTAAAAAATCGATGATGCGAAAATAATCGCCACTCGCCATTAATTCGAGACCAATTTTATAAAATTGAACCTCATTTCCCAAATCTTTGATTAATTTTTTGGCGCTCTCAAAATCAGGTACATCAAGGGCTAAGATAAGTTTATCAGACATAATTTAAATCTTTTTTTCTTCGCCAGTCAAAATGCGAATTATATTTTCTTTGTGACGAACAAAAATTAACACGAAAACTACCCAACAAAAAATAATTTGTGAAATTGGTGCGTCGTAAGCAGTTGAAAAAATTGTCGTCGAAAAGATTGCAACCAAAGAAGCAACCGCAGAAACTCTAAAAGATACAAAAGTTAAAATCCAAACACAAATTGCCAAAACTCCGACACTAAAATCGAGCGCCATTATGGTACCAATCGCGGTAGCAACGCCTTTTCCGCCTTTAAACTTTAAATATATTGGATAAATGTGCGAAAATATGGCGACGAAAGAAACCAAGACTAAAAAAAGATGCAGATTATTAATTTCGTAAAAACTAAAACGTGCGATAATAACCATTAACATACCCTTGAAAGAATCAAGAAATAAAGTAAAAAAACCTAGTTTTTTTCCCAAAATTCTTGTGGCGTTTGTAGCTCCAATATTTTTTGAACCAAGTTCACGAATATCAACTTTGGCAAAAATCTTTCCAAGCAACAAACCAAAAGGAATTGAGGCTATAAGATAGGTGATTACTAAAAATAGAAATTGATAAAAAAATATCATGAATTAATGTCAGAATTTGGTTTGGTGCTTTTTCTAAAAGCGTCCAGAGAAATTACTTTTTGCGTTAGGTCAATTTCTTTGGCTTTCTTTTTAGATTTATTTGCCAAGTTATTTTCATCAAAATGATTTTCTGAAGCAAATTCTTCGACTTCACCGTAAGTCATACTAAACTTTAAGGCAAAATTCATTGAAGGGTCGGCAAATGAAGTGATTGAACGATAAGGCACGACTAATTTTTCAAACTTTCCACCAAAACTCAATGAAATTTTAAACAAATCCTCATCAACAACCAAACTTTTAAATTGATATTGAATGGCGATTGTCATTTCTTCGGGATATTTTTCCATGAGGGTTTTTGGCACCGAAACACCGGGAAACTTTGTTGCAAAAGTTACTATAAAATAGTGCTTTCCAGGCAAACCAGTTTTTTCAATTTTTTTTAAAGTTTCGTAAATTACCGAACGCATTGAGCTTTCAATAATTTCATCATATCCGATAAGATCTTGCATGAAAAATAATGTAAAATTAATTTTTACGCTCGGTCGTTTTTTTTGACAGGCGACCGAGCAAACCCCGACTATTTCACTTAAGCTATTGCAACTTTTGTCGCGTAAGCAGGTTCGAAATTGTCATTAGCAAAGTTATCGTTTGCGTTTACTGTTTTTGAACGGATATTGCATAAAGCAACCGGCAGTTTCTCAACCGAGTAAAATCATTTCCTTTAGCGAATGTCGAAAGCTAT
>CAXNDB010000098.1:0-4407 GCA_964201025.1 Rickettsiales bacterium UBA1997
TCGACGCCTTGATTTCTAAGGATAGAATAAGCGGTGACGAAATGGAAATAAAAATTTGGCAAAGCGAAATTTAATAAATAATCGCGTCCGATAAAATTAAAATCCATGCCGTGAGCGCTGTAAGAAATTTTCTTTTCGGCACTTGAAGCGAAATGTTCAGCTTGAAAAGTTTTTAAAAAATTTACAGTTTTAGTAATTCTTTCTAAAAATTCATCAAAAGTTTTTTCATTGTCGGCGAAGCTCGGAATCTCGACTGAAGCGAGTCGAGCACAAGATGCTTTGGCGTAATCGCAAGCGATTTGAATTTGTTTTGAAAGTGGCAACATATCGGCAAATAAACGCGCATTAACAAAAACTTGCTCATCAATTTTTTTATTGACCAAATGGATTTGGGCTTTTTTTAAAATTTCAGAAAAGTTTTCAAGCTGGCGGATGTAGGTTAAAACTGATGTTTCGTAAATTGAGATTGTCATATTTTTTAAATTAAATTAAAGAAAAATTTATTTGAAAACTTCGTTAAAAATATCATCAACATGTTTAGTGTGATATTTCAAATCAAAGAGTTCAGTGAGTTTTTTCTCACCTAATTTTTGCATAATTTCGGGTTCGGCTTTGAGCAATTCTAAAAAACTGGTGGCTTCTTTTGCCCAAATTTTCATAGCGTTCGATTGCACTATTTTGTAAGCGTCTTCGCGTGAAATCCCCGCTTCGTCAATCAAAGATAACATCACTCTTTGCGAAAAAACTAAGCCACCTAAATTTTCAAGATTGCGTTGCATATTTTGCGGATAAACCGTCAAATTTTCGATTAAATTTGCTAAACGCGTTAAGGCGAAATCAAGTGTAACACAAGCGTCGGGAGCGATCATTCTTTCGACCGAAGAATGCGAAATATCGCGCTCATGCCACAAAGCAACATTTTCCATGGCGGGAATAACGGCACTGCGAACCATGCGCGCCAAGCCTGTAAGGTTTTCGCTCAAAACTGGATTACGTTTGTGAGGCATCGCCGAACTGCCTTTTTGTCCTTTAGAAAAAAATTCTTCAACTTCCAAAACTTCAGTTCTTTGTAAGTGGCGAATTTCGATTGCGATATTTTCAATCGAGGAAGCGATAACGCCTAAAGTCGCGAAAAACATGGCGTGGCGATCTCTTGGAATCACTTGGCTTGAAGTGGTTTCTGAAGTTAAATTTAATTTTTTAGCAATATATTCTTGGACTTTAGGCGAAACATTAGCGTGCGTTCCAACCGCTCCAGATATGGCACAAACCGCAAGTTCTTTGCGAGCATTTTTTAAGCGTTGAAGATTGCGTAAAAATTCGGCGTAAAAGCGTGCAAGCTTTAATCCGAAGGTTGTAGGCTCGGCGTGAATGCCGTGAGAACGCCCGACACAAATAGTATTTTTATGTTCGAAAGCGCGTTTTTTTAAACTTTCTAAAACTTTTTCTAAATCGGAAATTAGCAAATCGCAAGCTTGTGCAAGTTGCGAAGAAAGGCAAGTGTCGAGCACGTCGGAGCTGGTCATGCCGTAGTGAATAAAGCGTGAATTTTCGCCCGTCAATTCCGCCAAATGCGTTAAAAATGCGATGACATCATGTTTGGTGGTTCTTTCAATTTCATCGATGCGATCGCAATCAAATTTGCCACCACTTTTTAAAAAATTATCGCGAATTCTTTGAGCGGTTCCACTCGGGGCAATTTGCAAAGTTTCAAGAGCTTCGAGAGCATGAATTTCAATATCAAACCAGATTTGATATTTATTTTCTTGTGACCAAATTTTAGTCATTTCGGGGCGTGAATAACGAAGAATCATTGTGAGAATTTAATTAAATTTTTCGGTAAATTATTTTTATAATTCTAAGCGATTTTTTACAAATTGAAAGAGGAAATTGGGGCTTGATTAAATTTGCTTATAAACCATGACAACTCTTGATAATTAAGCTCTTCGCCGATGGTGCGTAAAATATTTTGATGATACTCCGCCAGCCATTTTTTTTCGGGATAAGTGAGCATTTTAAAATCGATTAAATTAAAATCGAAAGGTGCTAAAGTTAAAGTTTCGAAACATAAAAATTTTTCATCAAATTCAGCTACGAGCATTAGATTTTCTAGGCGAATTCCATATTCTCCTTCTTTATAAAATCCTGGTTCATTTGATAAAATCATGCCAACTTGCAAAGCTTGAGGCGAATTTTTACTAATCGAACAAGGTCCTTCATGCACGGATAAGAAGCTTCCGACGCCATGCCCCGTGCCGTGATCATAATTTTTTCCAGCATTCCAAAGATGCGAGCGAGCGAGAACATCAAGTTGTGAGCCACTAGTGCCACGTGGAAATTTAATACGAGCTAGAGCAATATGACCTTTCAAAACTCGAGTGTAATCTTCAATCATTTCGAGGGTTGGCGTGCCGATGGCAATGGTGCGAGTGATATCCGTTGTTCCGCAAAAATTATCGCCAAAATATTGCCCGCCCGAATCAAATAAATATAAAGAATTTCCTAAAAATTCTTTATTGGTTTGTGGAGTTGAATGATAGTGAATTATGGCGCCGTTGGCTTCGAAACCTGAAATCGTTTCGAAACTCGGATAAAGAAAATGATCGCATTTTTGTCGAAATTCTAATAATTTTTGTTGTGCCGAAATTTCGGAAATTATTTGCTGTTTTTTTTGCGAATCTTCAAGCCAAAATAAAAATCTAACAATGGCAACGGCGTCATGATAATGCGATTTCCTCGCCCCAATTATTTCATGAGAATTTTTAATCGCTTTTAAAATTTCGATTGGACAATTTTTATGAAAATATTTAATATTATTTTTTTCAAAAACCTCGCAACTCCAATAGTTTGTAGCTCTTTTATCAATTTGAATTAAAGTTTTTTGTGAAGAAAATTTCTTAAAATATTCTTCAAATTTTTCTTTAGAAATTATTTCAACATTCTCTAAATTAATATTTTCAAATCGCTCTTCATTGGCAAAAATAACTAATTTTCCATTTTTAAAAAGCAGTGCTTGAGCTAGAAATAGCGGGGTATAATCAACATCATCACTTCTAATATTTAACAACCAATTTAAATTTTCAGGCTTCGAAATAAAAATTGCATCGCTTAAAAAACCGTCTAGAAGTTTTGATTTTTTTTGCTCATAATTTTCACCAACCAAATTTAGCGGAAGAGAAAAAACTTGCGAACCCTGGATAATAGGCTTATCAATCCATATTTCATCAATCGGATTTTTTTGTAAAAAAGTAATTTTTGATAAAAAATTCTCACATTCTTCGATAAAATTTTTACTCAATAATTTTGGATCCAAAGCCAGATTTTGTGTTTTATCAACATTGTCTTTGAGCCATGAAAATAAAGGCTTGTCAGCAATATTTATAATTTCAAATTCATTTAAATCTAATTGTTGTTTGGCTTGCAAAATATAGCGACCATCGGTAAAAAAATAATTTTTCTTTTGGCCAAATATTATGGTGGCACTGGAGCCGTTAAAACCACAAATAAATTCAATTCTTTTCTGATTTTGCGGAAGGTATTCCGAAAAAAATTCATCGGAATTTGGCAATAAAAAATAATCAAAATTATTTTTTATTAAAAAATCGGTTATTTTTTTCATGAAAATTAATTAATTATAAAATTTAAATAATTTTTTGTAGAAGTTTTTGAGCTTTTTTCTTGGTTTGTTCGCCGGCTTTAACGCCTAATTCAATGGCTTTTTCCAAAGAAATTTCGCATTTAGAAGTGGTTTCAAAAATTTCACCACCATCATAATCAATAATGGCGGTTTTTAAAATTAATTTTTTATTTTCAATATAGGCGTAAGCCCCAACTGGAGTAGTGCAAGAAGCACCTAATTCACGCAAAAAAGCTCTTTCACTTTTAACGCAAATTTGTGTTGCTTCATCATTAATTTTGTACAAAATTTTTGCCAAATTTTTATCTGTTTTGCGAATTTGTAACGCTAAAGAACCCTGCCCGCCCGACGGCAACATTTTTTCAACATCAAAAACTTCAGTAATTTTATTTTCTTTGCCCAAACGCATTAAACCCGCAACCGCTAAAATAGCACCATCAACTTCATTATTTTCAATTTTATTTAAACGAGTATCGATATTGCCACGAAAATTAACTACTTTTAAATCAGGGCGTTGCTTGAGAATGTAGGCTTTACGTCGAGTTGAAGAAGTCCCGATTGTGGCGTTTTTTGGTAATTTTTTGAATGAAGAATATTTATTAGAAACGAAGCAATCTCTTGAATCTAACAACTTGGTAAAGGCGGATATTTCTGTGTCTTGATGAATAATTGGCGGAATATCTTTGGAAGAATGCACCGCGATATCAATTTTATTATTAATTAAAGCCTCTTCGAGCTCTTTAATAAACAAACCTTTGCCTCCGATTTCG
>CAXNDB010000099.1:0-4405 GCA_964201025.1 Rickettsiales bacterium UBA1997
CAAATTAAAAATATCGCTAAATCGAAAATTAAATCTTTGCAATATATTTCTTGCAACCCGCAAACCTTCGCCCGCGATGCTAAAAACCTAATTGACTTAAATTATAATATTGTTAATATTTTTGCACTTGATCAGTTTTATTCTACCAATCATCTAGAGCTGTTAGCTAGTTTTGTTAAGCAATAAAAAATCTTTATAAACCTTTGAAAATTAATTATGTCGCAAAAACAAATTGAAATTCTAAACAACCTAGAAGCCTTATATGGCAATACTCCGCTCATTGAAGTTGTTTTTAAATATAAAAATAAAATTCGTAAAATTTATGCCAAATATGAAGCATTTAATTTTAGCGGATCAATCAAAGATCGCATCGCCATTCATATTTTAAGAAAAGCTTATGAAACCAATCAAATCAAAGCGGGAGACGTGATTGTTGAAGCGACGAGTGGCAATACTGGAATCGCTTTTAGTGCTTTGGGACGTGCCTTGGGACATAAAGTTAAAATTTTTATGCCCGACTGGCTTAGTAAAGAACGCTACGATACCATTGCTTTGTATGGCGCTGAAATTGTTAAAATTTCTAAAGAAGAGGGCGGTTTTTTACGCTCAATTGAAGAGGGCAATAATTTTGTGATAAAGAATAAAAATTCATTTTGTCCACATCAATTTACTAATATCGAAAATATCAATGCGCATTTTGAATCAACTGCTCCCGAGATATTTTCGCAATTAGAAAAATTACATTTAAAACTTACCCATTTTATCGCCGGCGTTGGAACGGGTGGAACGATTATGGGCTTTCAAAAATATTGTAAAACTCATAATTTTGACGTGAAGTGTCATCCAATGGAACCTTTAAATTCGCCAACTCTGAGCACGGGCGGTAAAAAAATTGGATCGCATCGTATTCAAGGAATTAGCGATGAATTTATTCCTGAGATTCTAAAACTTGATGAGCTGGAAAAGATTGTCAGTGTTGACGATTCCGACGCGGTAATCATGGCGCAAAAAATTAATCAAGCCGGTTTGTCGGTTGGAAT
This sequence comes from Rickettsiales bacterium UBA1997, assembly GCA_964201025.1. Classification (GTDB taxonomy): domain Bacteria; phylum Pseudomonadota; class Alphaproteobacteria; order Rickettsiales; family UBA1997; genus CAILUF01. The sequence continues at coordinate 1,041 of CAXNDB010000099.1, forward strand.
TTCTTCGGGTGCAAACTTCATCGGAGCCTTGAAATTATTGGAAGAATCGGGTGATGAAGAAGCGGTTATTGTCACAATTTTTTGCGATTCGGCGCTGAAATATTTATCGACAGATTTATGTCGCGAAGAAAATTTAAAACCGCATTTATTAAGCCCAGAGGTTGAGATTGTAAGTATTAGAGCTTTTGATTAAAATTTATTTTTTCATAAATTAAAAAAAATTTGACAATAATTTTTGATTTTGGCAAAATTTAAAAACATCAAAAATTTAACTTAAACCCAATCATGCAACATAAAAATTCATCACTTAAAATAATCGCTAACAAATTTCAAGAAAATATCAAAAGACAAATAGCAAATTTTGAATGTTTTTTAGTTTGGTCACTTAATTGTCTAAAATTTAGATTTACTAATTTTGAATTGATTAACTAAAATTTTAAAAAAAATGTCTTCAAAAAAACAATTGTCATTATTGCCACAGCAAGGAGAATGCGCGGTTGCTAAATTCCTAAAGCAAGAAATAAGAAAAACTTTTTACAATGAAGAATGGTGGTTTGTGCTAGAGGATGTAGTTCAAGCTCTAACCGCAACCAAAGATGCTAAAAATTATATCAAGGCCATGAAGCATAGAGATGAAGGGCTTTCCGAAGGGTGGTTACAATTTGTAACCCCCCTTGAATTTGAGACAAAAGGAGGAAGGCAAAAGATAAATTGTTCAAATATTGAGGGCATTTTAAGAATTGTTCAATCAATTCCTTCAAAAAATGCTGAGCCTTTTAAAAGATGGTTGGCAAAAGTAGGATTTGAAAGATTGCAAGAGCAAAATAATCCCGATTTAACCGTTAAAAGAGCGATATTATATTATGAATTAAAGGGACGAGATAAGCAATGGATACAAAATAGAATTGACGGGCAGTTTACAAGAAATGAATTAACGGGAGAGTGGGAGCAGAGGGGTGTTAAAGTCGGACAAGAATATGCGACATTAACAAACATAATATCGCAAGAGACATTTGGAGTTTCTGTTAGTAAGCATAAAGAAATCAAGAAAATTAAAAAAGAGAATTTGCGCGACAATATGACTAATATTGAGCTAATTTTTCAACGACTTGGCGAAGAGGCTACAATTGAAGTGACTAGAAAAAGAAATGCTCAAGGTTTTGAACAAAACAAAAAAGCTGCTCGAGATGGAGGTCAGAGTGCGGGGGAGGCTAGAAAAGCTTATGAAGGCAAAATCGGCAATAAAGTTGTAAGTGCGGATAATTTTTTAGTAGGCAAAAAAAAGCAAGTGGAATTTGAAAAAAATATTAAAGCAATTCAAGTTAAAAATTTTGAAGAAAATTAGTAAAAAAATTTATTAAGCCCAGAGGTTGAGATTGTAAGTATTAAATCTTTTTCTTAAAATTTATTTTTTCATAAATTAAAAAAAATTTGACAATAATTTTTGATTTTGGCAAAATTTAAAAACATCAAAAATTTAACTCAATTTACCATGAAATACCAAAACTTATCACTTGAAAAAATTGCCAACAAATTTCAACAAGATTTTTTCGCTTTAGAAGGTGTTTTTGTTTTTCCTGTTGGAGAATTTTGCGACAAGCTTGGTCTCAATGTAGAATTTGTAAAATCGAATAATTAAAAAATTTTATGGATTTCCAAACATGGGTAAATGTAACTCTTCAGGCGATAACAATAGCATTAGCTTTGTCTGGAGTTATAGGATATTTAGCTATAAGAAATAGGGCAAAAAAACAAGCGTCTAAAATTGCGACTGAAATTTCAACAAAAATAGCTAAAGAAACGGCTGAGAAGGTAACTAATGAATATATCCAGAAAAATCTTTTTGAAATTTTAGGATGTTACAAATCATTTTCTCTTGGCGAGATTAATGATTTTAATTCAAAAAAATTAGAGGAAAATAAAAATGAAATTAAATGAAATTTTTGATGCCATCAATTATTTTAGATCTTCTGCACCAGTTGATGTTGAGGGTTTGTCATTGGCGTTGCAATTAAAAGTCGAAAGGCAGAATTTATCCGATGAAATTTGCGGTTTGATAAAAAAAAGAGGTGATAGTTATGTGATTATCGTCAATCATAATCATGCCCTTGTCCATCAAAGATTTACAATAGCTCACGAAATTGGACATTTTATTTGTCATAGGGATAAAATTGGCGATGGTCTGGTCGATGATGCCCTATATAGACAAACAACATATAATGGAATTATTAACAACGATATTAATGCTAAAGATGAACAGCAAGCCAATAATTTTGCTGCTAACCTATTAATGCCTGCTACTTTAATTGAAAACATTAAAAAAGAAATCGGTTCATATGATCCTATAATTTTAGCCGAGAGATTGAAAGTTTCTCCGCAGGCGATAAAAATTCGTTTAAATAATTTAGAGCTCGCTTAATTCATTTTTTTTAATGTTATTTAAGTGATAAAAATTTTTATTAATTAAATGCTGATTTATTAAAAAGTTTGTTGAATATTTATAAAAAATAATCAAAATTAAAAGTGGTGAAGGCGGGCGATTTGCTTTTTTAACGAGTCAGGTTCGAAAGAAAGCATCTCAAATGAGGTTGAGTCGGGTCGTCTTCACTAAATATCGCTTCCACTCTTAAATGATGCGAATGAATTTATCAGGATTCGTCTTTGCGCGCCTAGATTAACTAGGCTTACGCAGACTCACCTTCAAATTCAATCGCCTGATTTAAGATTGGAAACGATATTTTGATTCTATCATGAATTAAGTAATTTAAATGATGCGAATGAATTTATCGCAACGCTTCATCTTTTTCTTTGAAAAAGATTCGCGACTGGGATTGCTTCGCTTCGCTCATGATCCCGTTATTCGCTAAAAATAGCCGTTTAGGCTATTTTTTTTACGCAAATAACCTGATTTAAGATTGGAAACGATATTTATGGTGTTACACATTAAATTTGCTAACGCAAATTTAGCTTTGAGTTGAATCGCTCCGTCGCGAATGAATCGCGACATCCGCGATAAGATTTGGGTTTTTTTTATTTTCCTTGTTGATAAACGTTTCATCTCTTTCTTCGAAAAAGATTCACGACGGGGATTGCGTCGCCTTCGCTCCTGATCCCGTTATTTGCTAAAAATAGCCGTTTAGGCTATTTTTTTTACGCAAATAACCTATCGCAAATTTAGCTTTGAGTTGAATCGCTCCGTCGCGAATGAATCGCGACATCCGCGATGAGATTTGGGTTTTTTTTATTTTCCTTGTTGATAAACGTTTCATCTCTTTCTTCGAAAAAGATTCACGACGGGGATTGCGTCGCCTTCGCTCCTGATCCCGTTATTTGCTAAAAATAGCCGTTTAGGCTATTTTTTTTAC
>CAXNDB010000100.1:0-4384 GCA_964201025.1 Rickettsiales bacterium UBA1997
CAAAACTGGCAAATATTGATTCGCCACGAAATTTGCATCAGCAAAATTAATCAATGAATTATTCATGAATTACTAAATTTTTTATGATTGATAAAAATTTAACTAGAAATATTGATTTATTAAAGATAGAAATTTATGATTTCAAAATCAATTCAAATTTTTATTTTTTATTTCATGAACACAAACACTTACACGGCATTGGTTACGCCTTTTAAAAATAATCAAATTGATGAAAAGGCTTTTAGTAATTTAATTGAATTTCAAATTAAAAATTCTATTGATGGAATTGTTCCTTGTGGCACAACCGGCGAGTCTCCAACCCTTTCTCATGAAGAACATAATCGCTTAGTTGAAATTGCCGTAAAAGTCGCCAATGATAAAGTAAAAGTTATGGCAGGAACTGGCTCTAACTCTACTTCGGAAGCCGTCGCCATGACAAATCACGCCAAAAAAATTGGAGCAAATTCATGTTTAATTGTTGCTCCATATTACAATAAACCAACTCAAGAAGGAATTTATCAACATTTTAAAGAACTCAATAAATGTGGTATTCAATTAATTATTTATAACATTCCGGGACGCTCCGTTATTAACATCAACGATCAAACTTTAGCGAGAATTTCTGAGCTTGAAAATGTAATTGGCATCAAAGACGCCACGGGAGACTTGGCTCGAGTCGCCACTTTGAGACTTTTAGTTAAAAAAGATTTTCTATTTTTATCGGGAGAAGATGCTACCGCCGTAGGTTTTAACGCTATGGGAGGCAATGGCATAATTTCGGTTTCTTCCAATATTTTGCCACAAATGGTAAGCGATTTACAAAAAGCCACCGCGCTTGGCGAATATAAAACCGCTTTAAAAATTCAAGATCAATTAACCAATTTTCATTCAGCAATGTTTTGCGAAACCAATCCAATTCCGGTGAAATATGCTTTAAGTTTAATGGGTTTTTGTGAAAATGAAGTTAGACTTCCGTTGGTTGCTCCCTCTTTAGAATCGCAAAATAGAATTAAAGCAGAGATGAAAAATTTTAATTTAATTTAAAGCAAAAAAAACAAACAACTATTTGAATAAATTAATATCTACTTAATAACTCTCGATAAACAACCGCATCTTGAATTTTTTTAAGATTTTCCGATAAAATATTTAATCCACATTCTTCTGAAAATTTTTGTAAATTTAATGTGCGTTTTTTAAAAAATCCAAGCTCTTTTCTAATTGAGCACAAAAAATAACCACTAACCTTTACCGACCCAAATAAATCAAAGTAAACGTAATCAAGGGTTTGTGGTTTTATTTTTGAAACAAAATCAACCAATTCGCGTGAAATTCGCGTTAATTCAAATTCATTAAATAATTTATCTTTGGCAACAATATAGTCTTTCAAGACAATAACAAGCTCTCTGAAGTCTTTTTTACTGGCAATTTCATAAGCTAAATCAAGATCTTCTAAGCCACAAATCGTAAAATATTCACAGATTTTAATATGATTTCTTTTGGTAGCCATAATTAAGGAATTATCACCCGTTCCATTTCTTTTACTTCTATCTACTCCTGAAGTTATGAGAAGAACAACCACATCATAAAAATTTCCAATTGTAGCAAAATGCAAAGGTGTTAATCTATGATTTTCAGGGATAGTTTCGGCATTTAAGTTGCATTTGATTGAAGTCAAATATTGAGCAACTTCAAACGATCCGAATTCAGCCGAAACATGCAAAGGAGTTAGTCCAAACGAAGTCGTTACTTCTTTGTCAATTCCGGCTTCAATAAATTCTTCAACGATTTCTTTATAACCAAATTTTGATGCATAATGAATTGGCAACCAATTTCTGGTTTCGTCGGAAGATTTGACGTTAATATCAGCTCCATATCCGATTAATATTTTAACATTCTCAATTCTGCCACTAATTGAAGCGTGATGCAAAGCCGTATATTTGTTGACGTCGCAAAAATTAAGATTATTGATCCCGATTATATTAATGATTTGCTTTAATTCTTCGGCCTTACCAAATTTCGCCACCACATGAAAAAAAGAAAATTTATAATCACTAAATTCTTTTAAAAAAAGTTCTTTGGCATCAGGTAAATCAATAATTTTCTGTAAATTTTGAGAGATTATTTCTTTTAAGATTCTAAACTCATTTTGTTCAATAGTTTTAACGTCTCTTTTATAATATTTAAAAAAACTATCGATTATTTGTTGATCAATTAAATTAATATCCATAAATTAAATAATTATTTTCGTTGATATTGAGCGCCTCTGGACCTTTCTTGAGCCCTACTCGCTTTGATAAAATTTTGCCAAAATTTGGTTGATTCGCCTTTTTTCATCGAATCAGCTTGAGCCATAATTGTCGCGATTCTTTCGCCAAATAATTTTCGCGTCCAAAAACCAACCGCCGGAGCAACGCCAACAATAAATTCTTCTTCTAAATTTACATTATTTTCTTCTAAAATTTCAAATTTTTGTTGCTTTTTGGCATTTAAATTTTCAGCTTTAACCGCGGAGTGAGCCCGTGGTACCTCCTGCTTCTTGCGACTAAGCTCTTCATCTTCTTTAATAAAATTTTTTTTCTTTTGTGGTAAAATTTTTTGAGCTGTTTCTTTTAATTTAAGATATTTTTGATAAGAAACATAAATTACCAGAGATAGTATAGATCTAATAATCAACACTAAAATCACGCAACATAACGCAAAAGCTAAAAGAACTATTACAAAATTTATTAATGTATATTCTGACATATTTCTTTAAGTTTTTTATAACTATTAACAAATCCAATCAAGGAATATGTATCGACGGCAATTTTGCCATCGCGCGCCACTCCATTTACAATCATTTCGGCGCTATTTTGCATTTCTTTAATAATATCGGCATCATCATTTTTATCATTGGCCCAAGAGACGGTTTTGTAAGGAAATAAATAATATTTTTTAATTCCAAAAGTAAGTTCGACATTTGAATTTTTATTATAAATAAACCCCGACGAAGCACTAATTTCATCGGCATCGTTTTCGATATTAGTCACTAAAAAAAAACGGCTCACCTCTTTTATCAAAATTGCCCTCGCTTTTTATCGGCGTTGAGGCAATATAACAAACAACTTTATCACCTCTTTCAGTTTTAAATACGCTCCAATCTTGAAAACGGGCTTGTAATTCTTGCGAATAGCCTTTAGAAAAGGTTAAAAAAGTAAAGCTTATTAAAATTAATGCGAGTTTTAAAAATTTCATAACTTGACTTTATGTTAAGCAAAAAATATTTTGTTATACTTGAAAACGTTATTTCTTTTTTTGATATTGATAGAGCTAATTAAATAAATCTAGTTTTTTTTCAATTTTAGTTAAATTAAAAATTTAAAAATTTCCATGGAACGCAAAACTAAAAACAAAATTAATCAACCTAGCACAAATTCTCAAGAACTTGATAAATCAATTGAAAAAACTAATCAAGAAGAAATTGCTAATCATCAAGAAAATCATTCAGAATCGCACGAAAAACATAGTCCGCTTGATCAATTTAAAATCACCGAAATCGTGCCACTTCATGTTGGAAACATTAATTTAAGCTTCACCAATTCCGCTCTTTATATGGTAATTGCCACCGCTTTAATAATTATTTTCATGCTCAGAGCTACAAGTCGCAAACTCTTAATTCCATCAAGAACTCAAGTTATCGCCGAATCGGTTTATAATTTTATCAACAATTTAATCGAAGGAAGCATTGGTCATGAAGGGAAAAAATTCTTTCCATTAATTTTTAGTCTTTTCACTTTCATTTTATTGTGCAATTGTCTTGGCATGACGCCATACAGCTTCACATCGACAAGTCAAATCGCCGTGACTTTATCTTTGGCTCTTATTTGTTTTTTTACCATCACAGTTTATGCTATAATTCGCAATGGCATCGGCGGTTTCATTCACATGTTTTTGCCAAGCGGAGTCCCGCTTTGGATGGCTCCACTAATTTTCGTCATTGAATTTTTTTCATTTTTAATTCGCCCCGTCACTTTGTCAGTGCGACTTTTCGCCAATATGGTCGCAGGTCACGTTTTGTTAAAAGTTATCGCTGGCTTCGTTATTTCACTCGGATTTTTTGGAATATTTCCATTGGCATTTAGCGTTATTATGACAGGCTTTGAACTCTTTGTTGCGGTTCTTCAAGCCTATATTTTTGCAATCTTGGTTTGTGCTTATTTAGGTGAAACTATGAAAGCACATTAAGATTATTTCGGAATTTGACGTTCGCTCATTTGTCAAATAATTTTCCCTTATCTATGGGGTTAATGAGTAAATTTTATTAACTTTAAACTCGGTGGATGTCCCGGGCCTGTACGGGACCGTCTGCACCATTGACCGTTATATCGATCATCGCCCGGATTCC
>CAXNDB010000101.1:0-4334 GCA_964201025.1 Rickettsiales bacterium UBA1997
TCGGCGATTCGCTTGATTTATCGCGTCAAGCCTCCAAAACTAATGCCGATGAAATTATTTTTTGTGGCGTAAAATTTATGGCGGAAGTTGCCAAAATTTTATCACCACAAAAAAAAGTTTTAATCCCCGATTTTAAAGCGGGCTGTAGTCTCGAAGATTCTTGTAAACCTCAAAATTTTGCCGAATTTCGTAAACTTCATCCAATTGCAATTGCGATTACTTACATCAATTGCTCCGCCGAAATCAAGGCTTTGTCCGATATTATCGTCACTTCAACCAATGCCAAAAAAATTATCGAACAACTTCCGCGCCATCAAGAAATTATTTTTGCGCCCGATCAACATTTGGGAAGATTCATTGAAAAGCAAACGGGGCGTAAGATGATTTTGTGGAATGGCAGTTGTATTGTTCACGAACAATTTAGCGAAAAAGAATTAGTTAAGCTTATCGCAAATCACCCGCAAGCCTTGGTAATCGCTCATCCAGAATGTCCAGAAGCCTTGTTAAAATACGCCAATCACATCGGCTCGACTTCGTCCTTGATCGATTTCGCCAAGAAAAATCAAGGTTTGGAATTCATTGTTTTGACCGAACCGCACATTATTCACCAAATGAAAAAAGTTAATCCGCTCGGAAAATTTTATGATTGTCCTTTCATAAACACTTCAGGCTGTAGCTCTTGCAATAATTGCCCTTATATGCAATTAAATAATTTAGAAAAATTATATGAAGTGATGAAATATGGTAATTCGGCAAAATTTGGTGGTGAAATTGAATTGTCAGAAAGCTTGATAATAAAGGCACGCCAGCCTTTAGTTAAAATGTTAGAAATGTCGTAAATTTAAAAATTATGGAAATTATTCTTGCAAAACCACGCGGATTTTGTGCCGGAGTTACTCGCGCCATTGAAACCGTCGAAAAAGCCATCGAAAAATTCGGCACGCCCGTTTATGTTCGCCACGAAATCGTTCACAATAAATTTGTCGTCGAATCTTTGCGTAAAAAAGGCGCGATTTTTGTCAATGAAGTCGAGCAAATACCGGTCGGCGCCATCACCATTTTTTCGGCTCACGGTGTTTCCGATAAAGTTGAAGAAGACGCTCTGAATCGAGGACTGGACGTTATCGACGCCACTTGTCCTTTAGTTAGTAAAGTTCATCGCGAAGCCAAAAAATATGAAGAAGAAGATTACGAAATTATTTTGATTGGGCATCGCGGACACCCTGAGGTTGAAGGCACGAGAGGGCGCGTTAAAAAGCCAGTTATTTTGGTGACGAATGAAGAAGATGCGCGCAATATTCAAATTCAACATCCCGAAAAAATTGCTTATGTTTCGCAAACAACTTTGAGCGTTGACGACACCAAAAAAATCGTCGAAATTTTGGAAAATCGTTTTCCAACTTTGCAAAAAGGTTTGGCGACGAAAGATATTTGTTATGCGACGCAAAACCGCCAAGATGCGGTGCGTGATTTGTGCAAAATTGTTGATATTTTGTTGGTAATTGGCGCCCAAAATTCTTCAAATTCGAATCGCTTGCGTGATTTGGGCGAAGAGTCGGGACTTAATTCCTATTTAATAAATGGGGCACAAGATATTGAAGAAAAATGGTTCGAAAATGTTGAAAAAATCGGGCTAACGGCAGGAGCTTCGGCACCCGAGGTTCTAGTTCAGGAAGTCATTTTAAAAATCAAAGAAATTTCGCAAAAAGAAGTCGGAGTTTTCGACATGAATGGCATCGAAGAAAATACATTTTTCATTTTACCCAAGAAGGTGAGAAAATGAAAAAGACACCAGATTACTTTTCAACATTATTAGTTTTTTTGCAAAGTTGAGAGCTATTATTAGACTACTTAGAGTTGGGGCAAGGGGGTTTGCCAAATAATATCATTTCTGGAATTTCTCCACTAGGAGTTGTTGTGCCTCTTAGTAAATATTTCTCTTAATTTGTTATTTTATTAAAGAAAATAGCGAGACTTAATATTGGTTTTAATTGAATATTTTCGTCAAGATTTTGTTATTTGCTCAACGTAATATTGCTTTAATTTTTCTAAAAATTTAAAGGCACATTTGATTTAAATTTGGGGGATAGAACTTTGTGAAAAATCTAAAATCGTTGGATTCCTAGAGTCAGGATCTGGTTCTAATTTTTCTTTTTTTTCGGTTTTAGGTGTAGGTTTAGGGCTTAAATCAGGTAGAATTTTTTCGAGATCACTACCACTCATTGAACGTGTTTTTTTAGAAATTGGGGTTGATAATTCAGGGTCGGTGCTTTCCCTTTTTTCAACTTTATGAATTTTTTTGTCATCAATTGTTGCTAAAATTTTATTTAAAATCTTTAATTCTTTTGGTGAGGTTTTTGTGCCGATTTTTTCAAGTAATTTGATTTTAGAATTTTCAACTACATTTTCAATTTGTCTCAATAAAAAATTATCCAAGTTGCTACGATTATCAAGAGAATCTCTTAATCTAAACAAATTCTCAAAAGCCTGAATTTTTAGTTGAGTTTTATATTCTCTATATTCATCTTGGAGGCTTTCCGATATCTGTGAATTTTTTGAATTTTCTGCAAAAAATCTTAACAAAATCATATTAGATTTGAAGATACAATTGCCTCGATCTTGATTTTTTGTCAAAATTGATTGATCTTGAGATAGGTCAGAAAATTTTTGCTCGCCAATTGTGAAAGTATTAAGTTTTTTTCGTAAATATTCCGCATTTTTTTTATCAAACTGAGTCATAAAAGTTTCAAACAAATCTTCGGTAAAATCTAGTTTTTGATTCAATTTAAAAGTTCGTGCTCCAAATACATAACCATCAGAATTAACTTGCGAATCGGCTTGGCTCCCATCGATATAAGTAATGGCTTCAATTTTATTTTCTAAATCTATATGAAAAATAAAAAAAGATGAGTGATTTGATAAATCAGAATCAAAAACATAAAATTTTTTATCATTAATTACAATTGGTGAGCTAAAATCATTGATATGTTTATTGAGTTCTAACTGTAAAGTTTGAAAAAAATCTTTAGAATCATCCGATTGTATAATTAATTTATCAAGCAAGTTTCTGAAAAAAACTTCTTTGGTGCCTAAATTGCCAAAAATAGCTAAATTTATTAGCATAAAATTTTCAAAAAAAACTTTAATATTTTTGGTTTGACTTTCGGTTAATTCGGTTTCGGAATCGAAATTTTTTTTATATAGAAGATTAAGAACGCTTAGCGAATCATCTTGAAGTTTATAAATATTTTTAAATTCACAAAACTTTTTTAAAACTTTAAAAAAAATTTTCTCACTAATTTCTGGATCTAATTGTTGAGTGCTATCATTACTTTTAGAGAAATCAAGAATTGCATTCAAACTTTCAAATTTTGTATTGTTAATCGCAAAATTTAATGGATTTTCGTCATCAACATAGTTTTCACGACTCAATTCATTTGGATTTTTATTTAATATAGCTAAAACGGCTTCAGCATTATTTTGAGAGATTGCATAAAAAATTGGATTATAGCGTTCTTTATTTTTGCTATCAAGGAGACCTTCTTCGAATTCCAATAATAATTTTAATACATCAATTTTGTTAAATTTTATTGCAAAAAATATGGCACTTAAACCTGTTTCAGAGTGTTGTGCATCAACTAAATCAGGATTTGATTCAATTGCTGTAGATAACATTTCTAAATTATTTTTTTCAATAAGATTAAAAAAATCATTTTCTGAAATATCTATATTTGGAATTGAATTGTGCATATATTATTTTGTGTTAATTTATAACATTAAATAATAACTTATAATGATGAAAAAAATTTAACAGGAGTTTGAAATATTTTGAGCATTAGTAAATGAATTTGCTTAAAATTAAGAAAGAAAGAGTTTGAGCTTTAACAATCGTGGGAATAATTTCTTATTTTAAAAACCAAACTAAACCAAGTAAAATCTTGATATTATTATCGGTAGGCAATGTCGATCAATGCCCTTAAAAGCCATTTGGGAAAATAATTTTTTGAATAAGAAACTACAATATTAGAGACAAAAAATGCATTGGAAATGCTATTAGATAAAAAAATTTATTACGGATAAAAACAACCCCTTAATAATTGGGAGCATTGATTTTATAAAAAACTATTTGAAAATTATTTGGCGAAGATGTGATTTTGATTCTATTAAATACTGGAGAACATTTAAAAAAAAATTAAACGTTTTTATCTGCTTTTAGCTCAAACTCAAAATAAAAACTATATTGCTAATTTTATTTTCAAATTCTCAATCATGTCAGAAGTGATTTTTGCTAAATCATATTCAACCTTCCAGCCCCATTGTTTTCTAGCTTCGCT
>CAXNDB010000102.1:0-4318 GCA_964201025.1 Rickettsiales bacterium UBA1997
TGAATTTATTGACAATGAAAATTCAGTTATAGCGGTAAAAGGCTCTGTCCCAGGACGAAATGGCTCAGATTTGATTGTAAAATTAAGTAATTATTAAAATATTTATGAAATCATTTAAGATACCAGAAATAAACTTTGAAGAAGGAAAAATTTCTTCAAAAGACTTTAAATCTGAAGTAGAAATTAAAATTGCTAGCGCAAAAACAGTTGCTTACGTTATAAGATGGCAACAAGCTACAATTAGAGCTGGAACAGCTAGCACAAAAAAAATGTCAGAAATTTCTGGGACAACAGCAAAACCTTGGAAACAAAAAGGAACTGGAAGAGCCCGTCAAGGTAGCAGAAGATCCGTTCAGTTTGTTGGAGGTAGAGCCTGTCATGGTCCAAATCCAAGAAGTTTTGACTTTTCGATACCTAAAAAAATTGCAAAAATAGCAATTGATGATGCATTAAGAAATAAACTTTTGGAAAATAAAGTTTTTACTTATGCGGTTATAACTAAACAAATTAAAACATCAGCTATTGGCAAAATTTTATCACAAAATAATATCAAAAGTGCTTTAATTGTTCATGATGGTGATAAAAAAATTGAATTATCTGCTAGAAATATTAAAAATATTAAGATTCTTGATTGTAAGGCGATAAACACATTTGATTTAGTTAATTATGAACATTTAATAATTGATTCTAAATCATTCTCAACTAAAATTGCAGGAGTATTAAAATAATGACAGCAATATTAAATTACGATAAAATTAAGGGATTAGTTTATACAGAAAAGTCTAATGGTCAACTTTCACTAGGAAAGTACACCTTTAACATAGACAAATCATGTAGCAAAAGTCAATTAAAATCACTTATAAAGAAAATTTATAATGTTGACGTGATTAAAGTTAATATTATTAACACGTCTGAAAAAAACAAAAGATTTAAGGGTGTTTTTGGAACCAAAGGTTCGATAAAAAAAGCCACTATAACTCTGAAAGAAAATCAAACAATTAATTTTGGATCATAAAAATGGCACTAAAAAACTTTAAAGCAGTAACGCCAACATTACGACACTATGTTGCGATAGATAGAAGTGAGCTCTGGAAGGGAGCTCCTCTAAAAATGCTTACCAGAAAAAGCACTGAAAAATCTGGTAGAAATAATTTCGGTCACATTACAGTTAGACATAAATCTGCTGGACATAAAAAAACTTTTAGAGTAATTGACTTTAAAAGAGATAAATTCGATATCGAAGCTAAAGTTGAGAGAATCGAATATGACCCAAATAGAACAGCTTTTATCGCCTTATTAAAATATTCCGACGGAATTTATTCTTATATTTTAGCTCCAAATAAACTAAATATTGGAGATACCGTAACATCTTCTAAAAATTTAATTGATGTTAAAATAGGAAATGCAATGCCTTTATCGGTTATTCCTATTGGTTCAATCGTTCATAATATTGAAATTAAACCAAGTTGTGGTGGAGTTGTTTCAAGATCTGCTGGAAATTATTCGCAACTTGTAGGTAAAGATGGCGGTTATGCCCTTGTTAAAATGCAATCAGGTGAAATTAGATTGTTTTCATTAAATTGCATGGCAACAATTGGAACGGTATCAAATCTAGATAATAAAAATACTACCATAGGAAAAGCTGGAAGATCCAGATGGCTTGGTATTAGACCAACTGTAAGGGGCGTAGCAATGAACCCAGTTGATCACCCACACGGTGGTGGTGAAGGTAAAACTTCAGGAGGAAGACATCCTGTCTCTCCAACTGGAAAACCAACAAAAGGTAAAATTACAAGAAAAAGAAGTAAAAATACAAATAGATTCATAGTAAAATCAAGGAGAGTAAAATAATATGGCTAGATCGATAAAAAAACCCCCATATATTGATGGGTATTTGCTAAAAAAAGCAAAAGACTACTTAGTTTCATCAAAAAAACAGATCATTAAAACCTGGTCAAGAAGATCAACTATATTACCTCAGTTTGTTGGTATAAATTTTGCCGTTCATAATGGAAAAAAATTTGTATCAGTTTCTGTAACAGAGGGTATGGTCGGCCACAAATTTGGAGAATTTGCTCCAACCAGAACCTTTTATGGACATGGTGGAGATAAAAAAGTTACAAAAGAATAATAATTTATGACACAAAAAATAGTAAAAGCTTCTCAGAAGGTTGTTAAATCAAGTCCAGTAAAGGTTATGAAGGTAACCAAAAATATAACTGGACTTAAAGTTTCAGAAGCATTAAAGTTGCTTCAGTTTTCAAAACTTAAAATTTCAACTACAGTAAGGGCGTTGGTTTATTCTGCAATGTCAAATGCTGAAAACAATCATAACATGGATGTTGATAATTTGTATGTTAAAGAGGTAAATGTTGGAAGAGCTTTTGCTCTAAAAAGATTTGCTGCTAGGGGTCGTGGTAAGTCGAGTAGGATATTAAAAACCTATAGCAACATTACCGTTATTCTTTCTGAAAAAGAGGAAGAAAAAAAGTTAAAAAAAATAAAAGAGGATAAATAAATGGGTCAGAAAGTTAATCCAGTAGGATTCAGATTATTAAACAATAAAAATTGGGAATCTGTTTGGTTTGATAAAAAAAACTACGCAAAAAAATTAATAAATGATGTCGCAATAAGAAAATTTATTATGACCAGCTACTCTCATTGTGGCATTGGTTCAGTTATTATTGAAAGACCTTCAGATAAAATAAATTTAGTTATAAAAACTTCTAAACCGGGAGTCCTAATTGGGAAAAAAGGTCTGGATATTGAAAAAATCAATCAATCTGTCGAAAAAATCGCTGGAACTAAGGTTGAAGTAAAGATTGTCGAAATTGATAAGCCAGACATTAATTCTTCCCTTGTTGCTCAATCTGTTGCAAAGCAATTAGAAGGAAGAGCGGCATTTAAGAAAGTTATGAAAAAAGTAATGCAATCTGCAATGAAATACGGAGCACTTGGAATTAAAGTTAGTTGCTCGGGAAGACTCGGTGGTGCTGAAATTGCAAGAACTGAATGGTATAAAGAAGGATCTGTTCCTCTTCACACTCTTCGTGGCAACATTGATTATGCAACCGCTAACGCATATACCGGTTATGGCGTTATAGGTGTTAAAGTCTGGATATATAAAGGTTTTGTTGAAAAAAAGAAAATTTCAACATTGTAATAAATTTAATTTTTTAAGAAATGCTAATTCCTGCTAAGACAAAATATAGAAAGGCACAAAAAGGTGGAAAGAAAATATTAGGAGTATCTTGTTCAGGCAATACTCTGAAATTCGGTTCCTTTGGTTTGAAAGCGTTAGAACCATCTAAGCTTAATTCCAAACAAATTGAATCAGCTAGAAAAGTTATTACTAGATATATGAAAAGATCTGGTAAACTTTGGATAATGGTTTTCCCTCACACTCCAGTAACTAAAAAACCAGCCGAAGTAAGGATGGGAAGTGGTAAAGGAAATGTTGAATATTATATTGCAAAAATTAAACCAGGTAGAGTAATATTTGAAATAGACGGAATTGATAATGAGTCTGCTCAGAACGCTCTTTTAAAAGCCTCTTCAAAGTTACCTTTTAAATCAAAAATAATTAATAATTTATAAAATGAGCGAAATAGATAAAAAATCAACAATATCCGAGATATATAATCTTAAAAAAGAGTTGCTTTTACTCAGATTAAAAATAACATCTGGAGATAAAATAAATTTAAAGGATTACAGAGAAAAAAAGAAAAAAATAGCTGTTTTCTTTACAAAACTTAATAAAAAAATATAATTTATGAAGGCAAAAATTATTAGCATCATTGACTCAAAAACTATAAAAGTTTCATCGACTACTTATAAAAAACACGAAAAATACGGTAAATACATAACCGTAAGTAAAAATTATCTTGTGGATACAGATGAAAAAAATGTAGTGATTGGTCAAGAAATAGAGATAATAAGCTCTAGACCAATCTCTAGAAAAAAGAAATGGAAAATTAAATAAACAATTTAGAATAATATGATTCAAATGCAAACAAACCTAGTGGTTGCCGATAACTCAGGTGCAAAAACCGCTAGATGTATTAAAGTACTAGGTGGATCCAAGCACATGATAACTGGAATTGGCGACGTAATAGTGGTCTCCATAACATCTGTAACTCCTGGATCTAAAACCAAAAAAGGTCAAGTTGCTAAAGCTGTGATTGTTAGAACTAAAAGTAAAATTGTTAGACCGGACGGAAGTTTTGTAAAATTTGACGACAATGCTGTGGTTTTGGTTGATAAAGAAAACGAGCCAATTGCATCAAGGGTTTTTGGACCAGTTTCAAGAGAAGTAAGA
>CAXNDB010000103.1:0-4311 GCA_964201025.1 Rickettsiales bacterium UBA1997
GCTTTGCAAAGTTGACCATTTTTTTGAATTTGATAGCAAAAATAATAACAAGCCCGTTGATAAAATAGTTAATAAAAATGAATTTGCCAAAATTGATAAAAGCAAAAATCTTATAGAAAATGGCATTTTGAAATTTCATTTTTATGCAATTTTTAAAACCGCTTTTCGGAAAATTTTAGAAGATGAAAAAAACAAAAATTATGAATCATCCACTTGTATTAAAATTAAAAAAAATTAGAATTTTTTCTGATTCAAAAAATAGGCTTCTCTTCAATTTTTTTGAATCCAGTATGTGTTGGCATCTTCTTATTCTAGGCTTCCAAGCGGAGCTGTGCCGAAAGGCATGAATAATGAAGGGGAGCCGATCTAAAAAAGCTTTGAGTAATTTCATATTATTGTGCCGAAAGGCATGGATAATGAAGGGGAGCCGATCCTTCCAAAACTACATTTTATGAAAAATACTCGCAAGGCTTTCGGTGTAATCACCCTCCCCTTGCGGGAGGGTAAAATTTTCTGCAAGAAAATTTTGGGAGGGGGGTTAGAAGAAAAATCAAAAAATCGCCATTTTTTGTTTTTCCTTGTGTATAAACGCTTCATCTTTTTTTTCAAAAAAGATTCGCGACGGGGATTGCTTCGCTTTTCTCAATCAAAATTTCATTTTGATTTCGAAGACGACTCGCCCCAGGGACCCGCGTCGCCTTCGGCTCCTAATCCCGTTATTTGCTAAAATAGCCGTTTAGGCTATTTTTAACGCAAGGCTTCGTCGCTTTTCTCAATCAAAATTTCATTTTGATTTCGAAGACGACTCGCCCCAGGGATTGCGTCGCCTTTGGCTCCTAATCCCGTTTCTCGCTAAAAATAGCCGTTTAGGCTATTTTTTTAACGCGAGAAACCCTCAAGGGGAGAGCTATAGCCCGTGAGCTTTACGAGTGCTTTTACTAAATCTGGGTTTGTAAACCCAGTGACGGGCAAATTAATTCTTAATCGTGCTTTTGCGATAACCGTAAACAAAATAAATAATAATTCCAAGAGTAGTCCAAATTGCAAAATAATGCCAATTGCGCGTCAATAATTCAAAGGTTAAATATCCACAAGATAAAACCGCCAAAGGTCCAACTACAAATACCCAAGGACATTTGAAACTTCTTTTTAAATTTGGTTGTTTGACTCGTAAAATCATTACCGCCAAAGCCACAACAATGAAGCCAAATAAGGTACCGATGCTCGTCATTTCACTTAAAGTTTCGAGTGAAAAAACTCCGGCGATTAATGCCACTCCAAGAGTGGTAAGAACAACGCTGATATGAGGAGTATTATATTTTTTGTGAATTGAGCTTAATTTTTTTGGAAGCAAACCGTCACGCGACATTACGAAAAAAATTCGCGATTGCCCATAAAGCAAAACCAACAAAACCGAGGTAATTCCAGCGATCGCACCAGTTGAAACCAACGCCGAACCAATGTTGCTACCATTGTCGCGAAGCGCTCGAGCCAATGGCTCAGGATTATTTAACGTCGAAAAATTTACAATTCCATTCAAGACCAAAGCCACCGTAGCGTAAAGAATCGCACAAACTCCGAGCGAAAAAATTATGCCAATTGGTAAATCACGTTTAGGATTTTTACATTCTTCCGCCGTTGTTGCCACCGCATCAAAACCAATATAAGCGTAAAAAATCGCCGCCGCTCCCGCCATAACTCCGCCAAAGCCAAAAGGCATAAAATTACTATAATTTTCAGACTTAATCATCGGCGTCGCCACCACTAAAAAAATAAAAATCACCGCTAATTTAACGAATACTAAAATGCGGGTAAACTTTACGCCCTGACTAGTTCCGACATAAAGCATTGCACCAATTAATAACACGATTGCACTCGCTGGCAAATTTATAATTCCACCTTCGCTCGTTGGCTTTACAAGCAGTTCGGGTAACGAAATTCCTATTGTTTGCAAAATTCCCACCATATATCCAGACCAGCCATTGGCAACAGCCGATGCCCCAATGCCATATTCTAAAACTAAACCCCAGCCAACCAACCACGCCACAAATTCGCCGATAACCGCGTAGGTATAAGTGTAAGCACTGCCCGAAACTGGCACCATCGAAGCGATTTCAGCGTAAGCAAGTGCCGCAAATAAGCACGCCAAAGCACCAATTAGATAAGATAAAGCGATAGCTGGTCCGGCATGTGTTGCCGACGCCGTCCCCGTAACCACAAAAATTCCCGTCCCGATTGTGCAACCAATTCCAATCATTATTAAATCAAAAGCGGTGAGTGATTTTTTGAAAGAATTTTTTTGCGAAGAAGCGATTAAAGCTTCGATTGATTTTTTACGAAATATACTCATTGAAGGAATATTAAAAATTAAAATTTTTTATTAAAAATAAACAACACTTTTAAACAATCTAGTAAAAATTTATGTTTTATCACCCTGATTTTGTTCGACATTTTTTATATCACCAATATTTTTAATAATTCCGATTGCAATCATTAAATTAATTGAAAAAATTAACAAAAGACTTATAAAGAATGTTAATGTTTTTTCAAGGAGGTTGTTATTATGTGCAATTAAAGAAAGCAAAGCTATTAAACCGCTATAAGCAACCGATAAAGAAGAAATTTTTTTAATATAATCTTTAAATAAAAATAAGCCTGACAAGCCACTTATACAAACAAAAATTAACAGTAAATATGAAATTATTATCATTTTCTAAAAAAAATTTTTTGATTTTTATCTTTATTTTATTTCATTTTCTAATTTTTAAAAACAATGCACAAGCTGAACTTATAGAATTGCGCAATGAAGAAAAAACTTTTGGCGATTGGAAAGTTTATTGCGAAATTGACGATATGATGAGTTCGGCTCATTGCAAAATTGCTTCCAGATTTTACGATAATTCTTCGGTAATTTCATTGCAACCAACAAATCACTTTGCTAATGAATTTTTTATAATTATTCCAAAAATAAAAATCGGCACTTTTGCTAAAATTCGGGTTGATAAAAATGATTTGATTTTATCGCAAAACGCTTCGCAGAAAGAGTTTGGCTTGGTTCCGATCTCTACTCAACAGAAAAATTCTTTATATTCGCAAATGAAAAATGGTGAATATTTATTTTTAAGGTTTAATGTTAATAATTCTGAAAAAGAAATTACCGTCAAATTAAATCTTAAAGATTTTATTAAGGCGCTTGAATACTACTCTAGTAAGGTTTTTAACAAATAATTTAATTTTATGTCAAAAAAAATTCGTATCGCAGTTAATGGTCCCGGAAGAATTGGTCGCGCAATTATTCGTGCAATTTATGAAGAAAAAATGAGTGATGATTTTGAAATTGTTGCCATCAATGGATCGGCTCCAATCGAGACTATTTCTCATCTTTTGAAATATGATTCCGTTCATGGTCGCTTCAATCATGCAGTTGAAATTCGTGATCATAATTTATTTGTTGATAATAAAAAAATTATTTTAACGGCAGAACGCGATCCGAAAAAATTAAATTGGAAAGAGCATAATATTGACGTTGTTTTTGAATGTACGGGAGCTTTTACAAAATATGATGACGCCTATCAACACATAACTGCCGGCGCTAAAAAAGTTATTATTTCGGCTCCTGCTAAAGAAGATTCGGTTAAAACAATTGTTTATGGCGTTAATCATGAGAGTTTAACTAAAGATGATCACGTTATTTCAATTGGCTCTTGCACCACAAATTGCTTGGCGCCAATTGCTAAAATTTTAAATGATAAAATTGGGATTGAAAAAGGTTTTATGACCACAATTCATGCTTATACCAATGATCAAAATATCGTTGATAATACTCACACAGATTTACGTCGCGCTCGCGCTTGTGCAATGTCAATGATTCCAACTTCAACTGGAGCGGCCAAGGCGATCGGCTTGGTTTTGCCTGAACTTAATGGCAAACTTGACGGCGTTGCCATCAGAGTTCCGACTCCAAATGTTTCAATGGTTGATTTAAATTTTATCGCTAAAAACAACACTTCAATCGCCGAAGTTAACGCCTTCATTAAAAATTCTTTGAATGGCGAAATGAAAAGAGTTTTGAGTTATATCGATGAGCCTCTTGTTTCAATCGATTTCAATCATAGTAATATTAGTTCGAATTTTGATGCTACACAAACTAAAGTTATCGGTGGCAATATGGTTAAAGTTTGTTCATGGTATGATAATGAATGGGCTTTCTCGGTTCGCATGCTTGATGTGGCGAAATTGATGATCAAATAATTTTCATCAAAAATAAAATATAAAGAAGCCTCATATCTTTAAAAATATGAGGCTTTTTTT
>CAXNDB010000104.1:0-4307 GCA_964201025.1 Rickettsiales bacterium UBA1997
CCTTTATTTTTAATTGAATTCATCACCTCAATTATTAAATTTTTTGCAACTTCGCTATTCGCCGGCTGAAATAATTCGTGAAATCTGTAATCTTCTTTTTCTTTAATTGCTTGATTTTGTGTTGAATTAAATTTGGCAACAAAATCAGAAACATTTTGATTGATTTTTGATATTAAAGTTTGATTTTCTTTTACATCTTTTTTATAGGTGTCGCTAATTTTTTCATAAAGGTCTTTACTCAGGTTTTTAGCGGTCTCGTGAGAATCATTAACGATATTTAAAATGGCATTTGTTATTTCGCCATGAAACGCTTCATGATCATTATTTTTTTGATTTAATATTTCGTATTTCTTTTCAAATTCTAAGCGCAATTCCATTTCCTTTTCTTTTTCTTGCCTAACTTTTCCAACTTCAATCAAAAGCCCTTCCACCCTGTCTTGATAGCCTTTTATTGAGCTCAATAATTTTGCATCAAATGATCTTAATTCTGTGGTTTGCATATCAAGCTTAACTTGTAAATCCTTGATTTCCTTGGATGAAGAAATTCTGTAACGAGAATAACGAAAATAAACATACAGCATCATTATTGCCATGCCGATATTACTGATAATAATATAAACCATTTTTATTAAATTAAATTATAATGATAGATTATCTATTAACCTAACTCCCTCTAAATAAACCGCAATAAATATTCGACGCTTTTGCGAAGAAAATAAATTCATATTCAATTTAAGATTATCTTCGTTTCTAATTTCAAGATAATCAATTTTTTCAAAACCATTTGCTAATAATTCTCGTTTTTTTTCTTCGATTATGTGTGGATTAATTTTGATTTCATTGAGAATTTTATAAAGCATTGAAGCCTTGGCTTTAGCGCCTGCAGAAAGTCTTTGATTGCGCGATGACATCGCTAATCCTGAAGATTCTCTAACCGTTTCGACGCCAAATATTTCTAAATCAAAATTTAAATCCTTAACTAGCTTTTTTATTATCGCTAATTGTTGAAAATCTTTCTCGCCAAAATAAGCAAAATGGGGATTAACGATGTTAAATAGTTTGGTAATTATTAATGCAACGCCATCAAAATGCCCAACTCTATCTTTAGCGCAAAGACAATCAACCATGGCAGTCGGAATAATTTTAAAAGAAAAATTTTCATCATAAATTTCAGATGTTGAGGGGTAAAATAACGCGTCAACATTCGCTTCTTCGAGCATTTTTATATCACTTTCTAAATTTTGCGGATAAAGCTCATAATCTTTTATGTCGTTAAATTGGGCTTTATTTACAAAAATACTTACGATCACAATATCGGCATTTTTTTTAGCATTATTTATTAAAGTTATATGACCGCGGTGAAGCGAACCCATTGTAGGAACAAAAGCGATTATTTTATTTAATTTCTTAGCTTCTTTTACAAAGTTTTTAATTGCCGAAATTTGCTTAAAAATCTTTAAATCTTGCATAATTTTTAGTTTTTTTGAAATTGCAAAACGCGAATTATTCCACTTAAATCTTTTTTGAAATCGATAAATTTAAAATTATTTTTTTCAAAAATATTTTTTACATCTTGATGTTGATTATAACCTATTTCCAAAAAAATATCACCATTATTTTTTAAAAATTTTTGCGATTGCTCAGCGATTTTGCGATAAAAGTCTAAACCATCTAAACCGCCATCTAAAGCAATTCTTGGCTCGAACAAACGAACTTCATCTTGCAAATTTTCAATATCATTGGTGGGGATATAAGGTGGATTGGAAATTATAATATCGAAAATCTGATCATTTTGTAAATTTTTAAAAAGATTGGATTCTAAAAAATTTATTCGAGTCAAAACTTGATTGTTATTGGCGTTTTTTTGAGCGATTAAAAGAGCTTTATCGGAAATATCAATCGCCAATCCACGCCAATTTTCAAAATGCTTTAAAAGCGAGATTATCAAACATCCTGAACCACAACCAATTTCACAAATTTCCAAAAAAGATATTTTTTCAAATTCTTTTATAGCCATTTCGATCAAGGCTTCCGAATCGGGTCGCGGATCCAATACATTCTCATCAACATAAAAATTATTGGCAAAAAATTCACGATTATTTGTTAAATGCGTTAAGGGAATTTTTCTGGCTCTCTTGTGAATTAAATCGAAATATTTTTTTATTTGATTATCTGAAAGATTAATTTGTGGAGCATTAAAAATTACATCTTCTCTGGAGAGGCTGGTGACGAACTGAATTAAAATTCTAGCGTCCAAAATAGCAGAGGCGACTGAATTCTTTTGCAGAATTTCAATCGCCTCTTTAAGAGCATTTTCAACGTTCACTTAGCTAAATTATTAGAATTTACCTACAATTTCACGAACCGAGACTTCGTTGACTAAAAATTCAAGATTTTTTTCTCTTCTAACATCGAATTGAACAATTTCGTCTTTCGAAACAGAATTTTTAGAAGATATTTCGTTGGAAACATTAGCCAATTTTTCTGATATATTGTTTAAAAATATATCATAGTTTTGAACTTGATTTTGTTGTTGCGTTTGATCGTTGACCAAGTCAGTTCCATTCAAAGGAACCGATGGTTTTTTTGATTCGGCAAGTTTTTTGAATTGACTTCTAAGTTGAGTAACAAGATTAGTAATTTTCTCAACTTTGACAGTAATTCCGCCCGATGGATAATTATCATCAGATGAATTAACAACATCTCCCGTAACATTAATTTTGTATAAAGAATTACTTAATTCAACATTATTAATTTTAATATTTTGAACATATTGCACGGGCAACTCTTGAATTTGAGTTGGATCAGCCGGAGGAGTTTCGGCTTGTTCTTGTTTAACTGAAGGGGTTAAAGTTATAACAATATCAATCGTAATATTGTTTTTAACAACCGCATCAAGAGGAACCTCTGGAGTAATAATAGGATTAGGATCAACATTTGTTGGAACTGGCGGAACTTGACCATTATCAACTTGGGCTGGAGGAGTTAAATCAGGAGTGGGTTGTGGCTGAACAGCTTGTGCTTGAGCTTGAGCTTGGGCTTGATTATTTGCAACAACTTGGTTTGCCATAGCGTTAGCTCTAGCCACAGCTTCAGCTCCATCATTGGCTGGAATTTGCGGCGCAACAACTGGCGCTTGCTGTAATTCGTTATTTTGCATTACCATTGCTTGATCTTGCGAAAGTGGAGCGGTCATTTGTTGAATGTTTGCTTGATCAACAACTGGATTAACATTAACTTTAATTTCTTCAGTTTTAATACCTTCAACAACTTTTTTCTCTAAGACATTTTTATAAAAGTCAAAAACCGAATAACCTTCTAATTCTTTGAAGGAAATGTTAATTTTATTTATGCGTTTCTCGGTTTCGTCAACTGAATTTTCTGACAAAACTGAAAGTCCCAACGAAGAATTTACGATATTTTTTTCAGTATCAAGTATTTTAAAAC
Organism: Rickettsiales bacterium UBA1997; assembly: GCA_964201025.1. Classification (GTDB taxonomy): domain Bacteria; phylum Pseudomonadota; class Alphaproteobacteria; order Rickettsiales; family UBA1997; genus CAILUF01. Next base: position 3,448 of record CAXNDB010000104.1, read on the forward strand.
CAGCGTCATTATATTGTAATTTTGCAATAGATCCTCCGAGTAAAGAAACCATTATTTCTGGTTTACTTACAAACTCAACATCAAAAACATCTCCTGAATTTTCAAGATCTTGAATTTTTACAACATCAACTAAATTAACTACAAAATCATTCGAAAATATTCCCGAAGTTGCTTCAAGTTGCTTTACGGTTATTTGTCTTTTTGCTACTAAATTTACAGGAATCGTGATTTTCAAATCAGAAATAATAATTTTTTGTCCAATGGGAAAGCCTGAAACAGATATCTCTCCAGCTGAAATATTAGCGGAGTTATCAGCAATAAATTTGTTAATTTGTTTTTCTGATTGACCAGCTTTGTAAAACCAAAATACGCAATATGAGAGCACTAAAACTACCAAAACAATTGCTAATTTAATTATTAAACCTTTTTTCATAATTTTTGAGTTTATTTTAATTGTTTATTGAAATATTGCGAGTTTCGTCAGGCACTATTAAAGTAAGCCCATCTAACTCTTTGGTCATTATTATTTGACATCCCAATCTCGAAGTTGGGGTTAGGCCAAAAGCTAAATCAAGCATGTCTTCTTCGTCTTCCGAAGGTGGACTCAATCTATCATAAAATTTTTTATCAACTACAACATGGCATGTTGAACAAGCCATAGAGCCTTCGCAAGCTCCTTCAAGGTTAATATTGTTGCTATGAGCAACTTCAAGAACAGAAATTCCAACCGGAACTTCAAATTCTTTTGTTTCCCCCTTTTCTATGAAAACGATTTTGACTTTCTCAGACATCAAAATAAAAATATAAAATTAATTTGCAAAAAAAATATGATATAAACAATAATAAAATTTTTATATCAA
>CAXNDB010000105.1:0-4185 GCA_964201025.1 Rickettsiales bacterium UBA1997
TAATCCGCCCGGACCCGGACCGATTTCGAGCACTGCAAAATTACTTAAATCGCCGGCCGATTTGGCGATTTTATCGGTAAAATTTTTGTCGAGAATAAAATTTTGTCCTAAAGATTTTTTGGCGTCGAGTTGATATTTTTTAATTAATTCGGAAGTGGAAAGAAGTTGCGACATCTTGTGAGAGTTGGTTTTGCGAACAAAATAAATTTATTTTAGTTTGCGAAAAAAAAATAAAATTTTTACGCAAACTAAATAAAAAATTTAGTTTAAATTAAATCTTGTGGATCAAAAAATTTATGACCCAAAGCCTCAGCGACAGCTCGGTAAGTAATCATGCCGTCAAAAACATTTAGTCCCGCCATTAAATTTTTATCGTCGCGAAGTGCTTTGTTAAAGCCTTTATTGGCAATCGCTAAAGTGAAAGGCAAAGTCGAATTTTCCAAAGCTTGCGTTGAGGTGCGTGCAACTGCCCCCGGCATGTTGGTTACGCAATAATGAATTACGCCATCAACTTCGTAGGTTGGATTGCTGTGCGAGGTTGGGCGACTTGTTTCGAAGCATCCGCCTTGATCAATGGAAATATCGACCATCACCGAACCTTTTTTCATTTCTTTAACAATTTTTTTGGAAACAACTTTTGGCGCCGAAGCTCCTGGGATAAGGACGGCACCGATTACCAAATCGGCATCGATAACATTTTTTTCAATATTTTCGATCGAGGCATAAATTACATTTGCCGAATTGCCAAAAATATCACATAAATAACGAATTCGCGCCAAAGATTTGTCGAGAATCACCACCTCTGCGCCCATACCAATGGCGACTTTGGCGGCATTAGTGCCCGAAACGCCACCGCCGATAATCACGACTTTAGCGCGTTCAACGCCCGGAACTCCACCGAGTAAAACACCGCGTCCGCCTTGAGCTTTTTCTAAGGCTCGCGCCCCAGCTTGAATTGATAATTTTCCGGCAACTTCACTCATCGGAGCGAGTAGTGGCAAGGATTTATCATTGGCGGTGACGGTTTCAAAAGCGATGGCGCGACAACCCGCTTTCATCAATAATTTGGTTAAATTTGGTTCGGCCGCGAGGTGCAAATATGAAAAAATAATTTGCTCTTTTCTGATTAAATCGCACTCAGATTTTTGCGGTTCTTTTACTTTTAAAATCATTTGCGCTTTTTCATAAACTTCCTCGGCGGAACTCGCAATTTTAGCACCTGCTTGGCGATAATCTTCGTCGGAAAAACCGATGCCTTCGCCTAAATTTTTTTGCACCAAAATTTGATGCCCCGCACTGGTTAATTCTCTAACGCCCGAAGGTGTTGAGGCTGAACGATATTCATGATCTTTTATTTCTTTTGGAACGCCAATTAACATTTTAACTCCTATTTTAATTTTGATATTTTGTTGATGCGAATAATGTTACTTTCTTTTGAAGTAAGACTTGGGAAAAGCTCAAATTCAAAAGAAAATTTTTGTTTCGCTTGTGAAATTTCGAGTGGTAAATTTTTGCCTTTTAAAAACAAACAATAACCATCATCTTTTAAAAATTTTTGACAATATTCTAATAATTTATCGAGTGGAGCCAAGGCTCGCGACATGATGCAATCAAAATTAATATTTTCTAATTCTTCGAGTTTGGCTTGTTGAACAAAAAGGCGATTCGGCGAAATAGTTTTAATTTTGCGTAAAAAATCGGCCTTGCGAAAAGATTTTTCCACTAAGTGAATTTCTTTTAAACCAAGAATCGACAAAACCACTCCCGGCAAGCCCGCACCCGAACCCAAATCGGCGAATTTTTTTTGCGGATTTTTAATAAATTGAATTAATTGTGCACAATCAAAAATGTGACGATGCCATATTTGATCAATGGTTGATTTGCCAATAAAATTGTATTTTCCATTTTCATCTAAAAGCTTAGAAACATAATCTTCTAAAGACTTTTTTTGCTCAGGATTAAGTGCAAAAAAATTATCGATTTCAGCAAAAACTTTTTCCTTTTGTTGTGTTATGTTTTTTTCTATTTCAAGTTGCATAAATTCTTAAGAAAATTTGGGTTAGAAATTGTAAAAATTTATGAAATTAATTGCAAGTTTGATTTAAAATAAAGTAATTTTGAACGATTTTTTTGAGATTTATCAATAAATTTATTAATCTCCAATTCTTAATGTTTTTTTCGATTCAGCAAGAGATTCTCCATCAGGAGAACCTCCTTGCTTTCTTTTTTGCGAGGCTGATGATGGACTTTGTTTTTCTTCGGGCCCTGTTTTCTCAGTCGCAGAAGATTCCAAAGCATCTTTAAGTTTTTTATTCTCGGATCTGAGTTTTTCATTCTCAGCTAATAATCTAGCTATTTCGCTATCTTTTTCTCTTACTTGCTCTGTAGGATCAAATGTTGCACCAATAGTGTCTTTATTAGTATTTAAAGCTTCTCTAATTTCTGCTGGTGTGCTATAATATTCATCTCTTAATTGTTTTATTAATTTACCCTCTTTTCCTGGTAATTTTTTATTTACTGTTAGACTAAAAAATTGATATGCCATTTTTTTATCTGCAAGAAGTATTGACATCCTACTTAAACTAGGAAGTTTTGGAAGTTTTGGCCATTTTTCTTCATCTAAAAAATTTTCCGGTCTAAGATATGGAAACATTTCATAAGATTTAAGAGTTTTGGTCGCTGATTCAGAAATGCCTATAATGCTGCTTGAGCCAAGTGCTCCACTAATAGCATCGGGATCTACTGCGGAAGGAAATAATTCGCTTCTTAATTTGTTAAGTATTAATGGAATGGAACCTTGGAAAATTTCTTTAATCATATTATTTAAAGAATCTTTGGAAATTGGTTCTGCTTCATGGGGAGGTATATATTTTTTTGCGAGAGAAAGAATTTCTTTTCTTAGTTCTATTGGGACGAGAAGATTTCTCGCAGTAAATGAAGGAAGACTTTTATCCCCAATTCTAAAAGGATATGATCTCATGCCCTTTGATATAAATAATTCAAGTAATTCTAAAAAAGGTTTTGTATCTTTTAATCCAACAACTTTTGAGTCTATTTTCTTTAATGGTGATGGTGGAGCCGGGAGGTTTCGAGGACCTTCTTTATAATTTTCGAAAAGAGTTATAGCATCTTTTTGTATTTTAATCCTTTCGTTAAATATGCTTAAATTAAGAGATTCAAAAACAATAAATTCAAAAGATCCAATATCTTTGATTATTGCAAAAGGATTAGATCCTGTGCCTATAATTCCTAAATCTGTTACTCCTAAATCAATTAAAAATTTGATATTGTCGATTTTATCTTGTTTGCTAGGATCTTCTCTAAATTTGCATAATGCGATACCAATAGGTTTATATTTAACTACAGATTTGTAAGTTTTATATTCAGCATATTCATAAGATTCACCGTAATGAGTAAGTTCTTCTATAGTTTTAAGTTCTTCTGACCGATTAATGTCAAAACATTGCTCTTTAAGTAAATAAGTTATAATTTCTTTTAATTCATTATGAATAGCATATCCTAAGGCTCTAAATGAACTGCGCTCATTAAAGCAAACTATGTGATCAAATTTATTTGTGCGAAGTTCATTCAAGTGATATTCAAGAATGTCTTTTTTATTTTCTCTAATTGCCATTCCAGAAATTGTTTCATGGGTACCATCTTTTAAAGTGCACGCTTCATGTTCAATTGGAACAATTTGATTATATATTAATAATTGGACAGATTCAAGGTTAGCAAGAACTGCCAATCCTGAAATTGTATATTGTTTATCATCAATTGTTAGAGATTGTTTTAATTCAGGATCTTCTTGTCTTAATTCGTTTATTAAGCTGAGTAGTGAATCTTGGTCAGAGGGGCCTTGATCAAAATCATTATTTATAAATTTATTCAATATTTTTGTTAATTTTTTATTCAAGTGATATTTGAGAATGTCTTCTTTACCTTCTCTAATTGCCATTCTAGAAATTGTTTCATGGGTACCATCACTTAAAGTTTGCGCTTTATGATTAAGTGGCACATATTTATTTTCTATTAAAAATTGGACAGATTGAAGGTTAGCAAGCACTGCCAAGCCTGAAATTGTATATTGTTTATCATCAATTTTTAGAGATTGTTTTAATTCAGGATCTTTTTGTCTTAATTGTTCTATTAAACTAATTAGTGAAGCTTTTTCATTGGCGTCTT
>CAXNDB010000106.1:0-4179 GCA_964201025.1 Rickettsiales bacterium UBA1997
CGATAATAGCCAAAGCTTGTGAAGCTGTGAGTGCCAATGAATTTCAAGAGCCATTTTATAACTATCAGCGATGATATAAATGACGAAATGACGCCAACTAAAATTAATTCAAAATCATCGAAAGACAAAGTAGAAAAATTTTTATAAATGTCGTAAAGGCAGGCGGAGCCAATGGTCGGAATCGCCAAGAAAAAAGAAAATTCAGTGGCAATTTTGCGCTCAACGCCAAAAAGCATGGCTCCCATAATTGTTGCGCCCGAACGCGAAACACCGGGAATCATCGCCAAACATTGACAAAAACCAATGGCAAGAGCTGTGGGTTTTTCAATATCTTCAATTTTTTTTACGGTGAATTTTTTATGAAATTTTTCAACTAAAATTATAACAACACCGCCAATTATTAAAGAAAATGCGATGATTAAATTTGAAAATAAATATTTTTTTATAAAATCATGCGCAAGCAAGCCAATTGCAACTGCAGGAACAAAAGCGAGGGCGAGATTATCGACAAATTTTTGATTATTTTTTTCGTAAAATTTAAGTAAAATATTATTGAGTTTTTTAAAATAAATAACGGTTATCGCCGAAATTCCGCCGATTTGAATGGCGATTTCAAAAACATTATTTTTTATCGAATCGAAATTTAAAATTTGCGAAAAAATAATGAGATGAGCAGTTGAAGAAACTGGGATGAACTCGGTCAAACCTTCAATAATTCCAAGTAAAATGGCTTTAAAAAAAATCGATAATTCGGGCACGTTGAACAAAAATAATGTTAAAAAATTAGGTGATTATTAAACATTTTTTGAAAATAAAAGTCAAAATTTATTAAAAATCTTTAGAAGTTTTTTTAATTAAAACTGGACTTAAAATTAAGGTGGCGATGGTTGAAAAAATAATACCACCGATCACGGTAATCGCAATTGGCTGTTGAACTTCGGCACCAATTCCTCGCGAAAAAGCCATCGGCAAAAAACCTAAACTTGCGACAAAAGCTGTCATTAAAATTGGACGCAATCTAGAAATGCAAGATTCTTCGATATTGCGCGTTTTTTTGAAAGTGCTAATCAAGATTATCGAATTGAGCAAACCAATTCCAATCAGAGCAATGAAGCCGATATAAACCGAAATTGTGATCGGAATTTGACATAAATAAATTAGAAAAATTGCTCCGCTTAAAGCAAAAGGCACCGATGAAAAAATTATCAAAACTTTTTTGACTTTACCAAAAATTTTATAGAGCAAAAAGGCGATCAATAAAATAATAAAAGGTACGATTGTTAAAATCTGTTTTTTGCCATTATTAAAGTTTTCAAAACGTCCTCCCCATTCAATTAAATAGCCATCGGGAAGCATATTTTTTTCAATAATTTTAGTTTCAATTTTTTTAATAAATTCTTCGTAATTAGTGTCTTCTAAATAAATTGACAAACTTGAATATCTTTTGCCAAAAATTCGTGGAATTGAGGTAATGTCATTATTTTCTTTAACAGTTGCTACGGTCTTGAGTGGAAAGCTTCCGCCGTCTTTTAAAGTTATTGGAATATTTTCGATGGAATCAAGTTTGTTGCGATTTTGTTCGTTTAAATGTAAGACAATTGAAATCGGAAATTCACCATTATAAAAAGTACCAACACGGGCTCCAACCATGGCATTACTGACTTCACTATTAACGTCAAAAATATTAATTTGATGTTTAGCAATTAAATTATAGTCTGGAATTACATCGATAAAAGCACCTTTGCGAATTGAATTTAAAAAATCTTTTTCGACGGATTTTAAACTTTTTTCTTGCGAAATTAAAGTTTTAATTTCTTCGGTGAGTTGCAATAATTTTTCAAAATCTTCGCCAAAAATTTTCAAAGATAAATCGGCTCGACTACCTTCGAGCATTTCATTGAAACGCATTTTTATTGGTTGCGAAAGACTAAATTCACATTCTAAACATAATTTTTTAGCTTGCTCAAAATAATTTTTAGCAAGCAATTTTGCATTAATTTTTTCTGATTCCTTGAGAATTATAAAAATATCGCCGATATTCTGTGGCATTGGATCCAAGCCCGATTGCGAAGAGCCAATTCTAGCAAAAGTTTTATCAATTTGCGGATTTTGTGAAATAATTTTTTCAACATTTTGGGCAATTTTTTTAGTAGATGAAAGACTCGAGCCATCAGGAGCAACAATGGTTAAAACGATATCGCCTTCATTTAAATCTGGTAAAAAATCACTTTCAACTTTGGTAAAAAGCGTTAATGAAAAAACAAAAATTACAAAACATAAAATGATTACTTTGTTCGAATTATTTAGCGATAATTTTAAAATTTTTCGATAAAAATTAATGAAAATCGTGAAAAATTTATTTTCTTTGTGAGTATTTTTATTTATGAAATAAAAACATAAAATTGGCATTAATAAAAAGGCCACGATTATACTCGAAAGTATTGCTATTATTACGTTTAAAGCCATTTGATTAAAAGTTTTTCCTTCGATTCCCAAGAACATTAAAATTGGCACGTAAACTAAAATTATTATAAACATTCCGACGAAAACCGGCTTAAAAACTTCACTCGATAATTGGGCAATATTATCAATTTTATGTTGATCTTTTTTACTAAAATGCAAATGACAAATTATATATTCAACCAAAACCACTGAAGAATCGACGAGTAAGCCAAAATCAATGGCTCCAAGACTCATTAAATTGGCAGAAATGCCGAATAAATTCATGCAAGAACTTAAAATTAATACCGAAAAAATTATGGTTGAAGCAACAATCATTCCTGATTTTAAAGTGCCGAGTGCAAAACATAAAACCACTACAACCAAAAGGATTCCTTCGAGTAAATTTTTTAAAACTGTTTTGATGGTTTTGTCGATTAAAAATTGGCGATCGTAAAGTAATTCGATTTTAAATTTTGAACTACGAGCATTAATTTTTTCAATTTCTTGTTTAACTTTGGTCAAAACTTCATTGCTGTTTGAGCCCGATTGAAGCATCACGGTGCCAATAATCGCCTCTTTTCCGCCAACCGATGCCGATCCCAAAAGTTGCGAATAATCTTGACGCACTTCGACGATTTGATGAAGCGGAATCGCCTTGCCCGCGTAGTCAATTTTAATCGGCACATTCATCAAATCATTTTGATCGCGAATATTGGCAAAAGTGCGCACAATTTTTTGTTGATCATCTTTCTCAATATAGCCCCCGCCATAGTTCTCGCCGATCGATTGAATTTGGGCAATAATTTTTTTAGCGGTTAGACCTTGAGAAATAATTTTTTGTGGAATTAAATTAAGATGAATTTGACGTTCAAACCCGCCGATGGTATCGATCTCGGCGACGCCTTGAACCCTTTTCAACTCACGAGCAATGCGAAATTCTTGAAAGGCGCGAATTTCCATCAAATCATTTTCGGTTAAGTCATTTTCGCTGTTATTTTTATTAACTACACGATAAATTATAATCTCACCGATGCCCGTTGTTATTGGAGCGATGGTTGGTGAAATATTGGGAGGAAGCTGATCTTTTAGAGAAGATAATCTTTGCAAAACTTGAGCTCGAGCGAAATAAATATCGACATCATCTTCAAAAATTAAAATTATTTGCGATAATCCGAACTTAGATAGAGAACGCATTTCCTTTAGTTTGGGAACACCAAAGAGTTCAGATTCAATTGGATAAGTGACGGATTTTTCGATGTAAGCTGGATCGATGCCGAAGGTTTTTGTATTTACTATCACTTGCTTGTTGGTGATGTCGGGAATGGCGTCGATTTTTACTTTAGAAAATGAATAAATGCCAAAAAGCGAAATGATTGCGAAGCCAAATAGGACGTAAGCTCGAAGCTCTAATAATTTTCTAAAAAATTTTTCAATCAAGTTAATTTTCATGAGTTATTTTAAGCTTTGTGGAATTGAAAAATCGCCAATTTTAACCATTAAATCACTAAAAGATTCCGCCAATAAATATTGGGCTTCAAAAATTGCATCGAGAGTTTGATATTCTTGCATATCAAGTTCGATATAAGTAATAAAATCGAGAATGCCTTTTTTAAAATCAACATTGGCGTTGTTGAGTCTAGCGATTATTTTTGGAACCAAATTTATGGCAAAAATTTGTGAATTTTTTAACTGAGCTTGATATTGCAAAATATCATTTTCAATAATTTTTTCGAGTTG
>CAXNDB010000107.1:0-4166 GCA_964201025.1 Rickettsiales bacterium UBA1997
AGAGAGCAACAACAATACAGTTGTTGAATATGATTTATCAGAAGATGATGAAAAAAATAATAAAAATATCAGTAAAAACGATTATTCACAAGATTCAGGTAAAAATTTAGATTCAGAATCCACCGCATCAAACTCAGTTATTTCTAAAAAGTCTCGATCTAAAAATTCGAATGAAGAAGAATTTGTTGAGGACGATCAATTTGCCGAATCTTCTGCGACAAGCATTAATTCCTCAAACAAAAAATTTCTTAGCCAAAAAAATAAAGTCATAACTTATTCAAATAAAAAGAATAAAAAAGCTAATAAAAAAGTCGCCAAATCTAACGCAATTTTTGAATCTCAAGAAGCACAATATCAATCGCAAGAAACTCAAGAATTAGATAAAAAAGTTTATCAAGGTGGCGGTGGTTATGGAAAAATTTATGTTCAAGTCGGTTCTTTCTTCACTTCAAGGGGTGCAAAAGAAAGATTGGTTCTCACCAAAGAATTTGGCAAGGGCAGAGTATTAGTCGCCTATAACAAAAATAATAAAAGAATTTATCGTTCGGTTTACGGACCTTTTAAATCTAAAAATTCTGCATTAACTTTTAGAAATAAAATAATTGATTCTGGCAATGAAGCCATTATTATAAGAGGCAAATAGTAATGAAAAAAATATATTTCAAAATATATTTTTTTCTAATCGCTCTTAGTTTAAACTCTTGCCAAAACGAGCTTGATCAATCATACAACAACAAAAGATTTGAAAAAAATTATAGCAAAGATGTGACTAGAATTAATCGCGAAAGAACTTTTAATGAAAAAGAAAATCCCGAAGAAAATCTCAATACTTTATTAACCCCAACTTCACAAGAACAAAGAACTTCGAATATAACTAATTCATTCGACTATGTCGACATCTCACAAATCGGATCAAAAAAACAAGAAAAATATTTCCCCGATTACGAAACTTATGAGCATGGGAAATACTCAAATCCAAATAATGCTTTTTCACCAAGAATTTTTGAAATTTCTTACAACACTTATTTGAATCAACCTTTTTCCAGAAGTGGCGTCGAATTTGATTTTATCGAGATTCCCGAAGCTGATTCTTTTGGCGTAAAATCATCTTCAGGAAATAAAAATTATACATTAGTTCCGATTCAAAGTCTTCAAGAAGCTGTAAAAATAATTAATCAAACACGAAGCGAAGAAGATATAGAATTCTCTAAAAAACTTATTGTTGTTAAAAAATCTTTGCTTCGCAAAAAAAATATATCACGCTATGAGGAAGGAAATTCCTACGTTAAATTTTTTGAACAAACTACCGAGGCTAACAACAATAATTTAGCCGCTCAAGAGACAAAAAACTCTAAACCATATTTGCAATCATCAGATAAAACTATAAAGAATTAATAAATTACAATGTTTTTTAACAATAAATTTAAAATTTTAATCACTTCAGCTCTGATTTTTTTTACTTCAGAAGTATCATTTGCCAACGAGATTTACCAAAATCTTCATCGTGGTCAATATTATTTTTTGATGGATATCGACAATAAAGAAATATTGCTTTCAAAAAATTCCGATGAAAGAATTGCACCCTCTTCGATGACAAAATTGATGACAGCTTATGTTGTTTTTGATCAAATAAAAAAAGGAATCGTAAAGCTTGATAATCGTTGCATGATTGGCAAAGATGCTTGGCGCAAAACTGGATCTTCGATGTTTTTAAATTATGGTGACGTAGTTTCTATCGAAGATTTACTTAAAGGCTTACTTGCGGTTTCAGCTAATGACGCGGCCATGGCTCTAGCACAAACCACCTCTGCAAATTACGCCAGTTTTATTGACTTAATGAATAAGAAGGCTCAAGAATTAAATATGAAAAATTCACATTTTATGAATCCTCACGGTCTTCATGAAGAAGGGCATTACATGACATTGCGCGACTTGGCAACCTTAGCCACAAGGCTTTACGAAGATTTTCCGGAATATTCTAAATTCCTCAGTATACCTGAATTTACTTATCGCAATATAACTCAAAAAAATCGCAATCCTTTACTTAAAAAAAATTACGATGGAACTTTAGGTGGCAAAACTGGGCACACCAATCAAGGTGGTTATGGCATCGTGGCGGTAGTAAAAAGAGAAAATAGAAGATTGGTTGCGGTAGTAAATAAGGCTCCAAATCCTAAGCTTCGCGAAAATATTATTACCGAATTATTCGATTACGGTTTTGAAAATTTCAAAAAAATTAATTTTTTTGAAAAAAATGATGTGGTTACCAAAATAAATGTTTGGCTTGGAAATCAAAAAAATGTTGAAGCGGTAATAAAGGAGTCGGTGGATTTTAATGTACCTCGCAATAAGTCAATCGATGATATAAAAGTTCAAACTGAATTTAAAAGCCCACTTAACGCTCCGATTAAAAAAGATTCAAAAATCGGGGTTCTTTCGGTGGAAATTAAAGGTTTAAAAACTATAAAATATGATCTTTATGCAAAAGAAAATGTTGACAAGGTTGGATATATAAGAAAAATTAAGAGAATCTTAGAATATAAAATTAAAAATTTCTTAAATTAAAAATTTTTTAATATGGACATAAAAGCGTTAATGCGTCAGGCTCAACAAGTGCAAGAGAAGATGAAAAAAGTTGAAGAAGAACTTGCTAATAAAGAATATGAAGGAGCCTCTGGTGGCGGACTGGTTAAGGTTATTATCAATGGAAGTGGAATCGCCAAAAAAATTACAATCGATCATTCTTTAATTTCTAAAGATGAAATTGATATTCTTGAAGATCTTATTGTTGCTTCTTTTAATGATGCGAAGAAAAAATCAGATGATAGTTCAGGTGAGGCAATTCGCGGTGCCACAGCGGGAATACCTTTACCACCGGGATTCAAATTCTAAAATATGAAAATTAAACTTTGCGGTTTTACCGAGGTTGCAACTATTGAAACCGCAATTGATTATGGATGTAATTTTATTGGAGTTGTTTTTGCCAAAAATTCAATTCGATATGTTGATCCAAATTATGCAAAAATTCTCTCTAAAACAATTCCTGATTCGGTTGGAAGAGTAGCTGTCGTAGTTGATGAAACATTGGAAAATCTACAAAAAATAAATCAAAATTTTCAACCCAATTTTTTCCAACTTCATGGCAATGAAGATGTTAATTATATCGAAAATTTAAAAAAAATATTCCCAAAAATTTCTATTATTAAAGCGATTTCTATTTTTACCAAAAATGATTTAAGCAAAATTAAAAATTTTGATAATCATATCGATTATTTTTTGCTTGATAATAAAAATCCAGGAAGTGGCGAAGTTTTTGAATGGAGTTTATTGCAAGATTTTAAATCACCAAAACCCTATTTTTTATCGGGCGGAATAAATATTAATAATATCGATGAGGCAATTAAAATAGCCAATCCAGACTTTATCGATATTTCTTCTGGAATCGAAGAAACAAAAGGAATAAAATCGTCGAAATTAATTATTGAAATATTGCAAAAAATTAAAACCATTAATCAAAACAATAATAATTTATAACCCCAAAATTAAACAAGTTAAAATAAATTTATGTTTATTAAATTAAGAAATTTTTTATTCGGCAATCCACGTGATTTTTTTGACAAAGAAACTCGTCGAAGCATTTCTTTGGTGGCTTTTTTAGCGTGGGTTGGTCTCGGAGCCGACGGAATTTCATCATCTTGCTATGGTCCCGAAGAAGCTTTCGTGGCACTTGGCAACCACACCGAATTAGCAATTTATTTAGCGATAGCCACCGCACTTACGGTTTTCATAATTTCATATGCTTATACTCAAGTAATCGAATTATTTCCCAATGGTGGCGGTGGATATCGCGTCGCCACAAGGCTTCTCGGCAAATATGCAGGATTGGTTTCAGGTTCAGCTTTAATTGTTGATTACGTCCTCACAATTTCAATTTCAATCGCCAGTGGCATTGACGCGATTTTTAGTTTTTTACCAAAAGATTTCCAAGGAGCAAAATTAATTATGGCTATTGTTTCCGTAGGATTCCTAGCGATTTTAAATTTACGCGGAATGAAAGAATCAATTAAATTTTTATTGCCAATTTTTTTAGGCTTTATTTTTACACATTTCTTTTTAATTATTCACGGAATTATTGCCCATGGTTACGGCATTCAAATCCTGATCCC
>CAXNDB010000108.1:0-4140 GCA_964201025.1 Rickettsiales bacterium UBA1997
TTCTTATTCCCCCTCAAGTCAATGCACTTCCACCAGAAATCACTCTGTTTATTGCAATCTTACAAATAACATTAATGGAGTTACTGTGCCGTTGGGAAGATATTATTGTTGTAATGGGATATTTAAAATAGGTTCGGTTGCCAACCCACCCTGCCCTTGGCCTACCTGGTAATTAATTTATTCACCTCGATTAAAAACCTTTTTCAATTTTAAAATCGCTTCATCAACTTCATTTTCATTTCTAATCATTGAGAATCTGACGAAACCTTCGCCATTATCGCCAAATGAACTTCCGGGAGACATCGCCACCCCCGTTTCGAGAATCATTTTTTTGCAAAAATCAAATGAAGAAAAATGTGAAAATTGCGATGGAATTTTTGCCCAAACAAACATGCTGGCTTTAGGATAATCAATATGCCAACCCAATTCTTGAGCGAATTTTTTAACAAAATAATCTGCCCTTTTTTTATAAAGTTGGCGTAAATTTATTAAATAATCGTCGCTTTTTTCCGACAAAGCACTCGCCGAAACCATTTGCAATGGCGAAAAAGAACCGTAATCGAGATAAGATTTAATTTTATATAAAGCCGAAATCAAATTTTTGTTGCCGACCGCAAAGCCGACGCGGGTCCCCGCCATTGAATAACTTTTCGAAACCGAAGAAAATTCGATGGCAATTTCATCTGCCCCCTTCACTTCCAAAACTGAATTTGGTTTGCTTTTTTCATCAAAATATAGTTCGCAATAAGCTATATCGGAAATTATGTATATTTGATGTTTCCTACAAAAACTAACTATTTCCTCATAAAAGCTAATATCGGCAATTTGCGTCGTCGGATTGCACGGATAAGAAATTATAACCGCTTGCGGTTTTTTTGTGGAATTTTCCACATGATGAATGAAATTTTTTAAAAATTCTGACGCCGTCAAAGCATTAATATGAACGATGTTGCTCTTAGAAATTATAAAAGCAAAAGTGTGAATGGGATAAGAAGGCGATGGGACGCAAATATAATTTTGATCGTCGGAAATTGCCGTTGCCAGCGATGCGATACCCTCTTTGGCGCCAATCGTTACAAGGCTTTGCGTTTTGTAATCGAGCTCAACCTTAAATCTTCTTTGATAATAATTACAAATGGCTTTTTTTAAAATTTCAATGCCACCCGTCACCGAATAACCGTAAAGTTGTGGATTTTTGGTAAGTTCAGCGAGCTCATTCATCACATGTTGTGGCGGGGCGGAATCTGGATTACCCATGCCAAAATCAATTATATTGAAGCCATCTTCAATCGCTTGTTGCTTGAGTTGATAAATCGAAGCGAAAATATAAGGCGGTAATTTTTGCGTTAAAAAAAATTTGGACATTGTGAAATTAACCTTTGTTTAAATCTTTGTTTTTTGTCATTGGGTCAGCGGTAAAAGTAGTTTTTATCGGATTGGAATTTGGAGCATTAACCGATTTTGAAGATAAAATTTTAGCAATTCCCAATGGCGAAATTTTTCGTGATCTATTTTCAAAATTAACGATTAAAGCTAGATAATAAGCCATGTTTTTACTGCCGACCGCCACGATAATTCTTAGCAAATCCTCGGACGACAAATCATCAATATCAATAATTTTAATAAATTGATTCATCAATTCGGGATTGCTATTTTTTATATTATTAGAATCGTCTAAATTATTCACGTTCGATGATTCTTGATCACTTCCATTGCCATTAAAAAAATTATCTTTTTGACTCATAGCTAAATTGTTCCTCTTGAAATTCGAAATAATCGATTTAAAACTTTAATAAGATTATTGAAATATTGTAATTCATTTTCTGCAATTTTATATTCGCCCAATTCGATATCTTTTTGAGTGATTGGAGTAAGTCTACCATAGGTTAAATCATCATCAGAAAATTTTGAAATATGAAAAAATAATTCTTCAACAAATCTTTCAATTTCTGGCAAAGTAGCCTTCATCGCCTCATCTTTTCTAGCAATTTCAATGATATTTTCAATAAATTGATTTTTCGGTGATGGACTTGACGATGGAGAATATCTGTAATCAATTTCAGCCATAATTTATTATAAATAAACTTTCAAAAAATTTTTAAATTGTGGAGAAATTAAGTTGGTTTTATCGAGTCTGCGCTCAACAAAACCTTTAACTCTCGGTATAAAATTAATATAATGATTTTTGCCGTCTCTTAAACTTAATCGCGCAAAAATTCCAAGAATTTTTATATTTCTTTGCAAGGAAATAATTTCGTAATCAACAAAAAAATCTTCACGATTATAATTAGCTTTTGAAATAAAATAATCAAATAATTTTTGTTTATTTTTTTCATCGACATCTCTTCTAGCATCTTCGAGTAGTGATAATAAATCATAAGCGCGCGAGCCAATTAAAGCATCTTGAAAATCAAGCAAGCCAACAGCTTCAAAGCCATTTTGGTTACTTAAAACCATTAAATTATCAGCGTGAAAATCACGCAAAACTAAAGCTTGATTATTTTTAGATAATTTATCGAATAATTCGATCCAGTGAAATTTGTAATCTTGTATTTGTTGCAAAGAAATTTTATGATTTTTCCACGGTAAATACCAATCAATGAAAAGCATAACTTCGCGAAACAAAGTGGCGTGGTTGTAGTGCAGAATATCAATATTTTTTAATGGAATTTTTTGAATTTCAATCAAGGCATCGCATGCTTTTTCATATAAAAAATATTCTTCGGCAATATTTTTTTGCAAAGTTTTGGAATAAGTTTCGTCACCAAAATCTTCGAGTAAAATAAATCCCAAATCAATGTTTTTGGCAAGAATTTTGGGAGCACGAAAGCCGTTATTGACTAAAATTTCATCAATTTTTATAAAGGGCGCAACATCTTCATGTGAAGGTGGCGCGAACATTAAAATAAAAGTTTTTTCTTGAAAAAAAATTCGATAATAAGAACGAAAAGATGCATCGCCAGCAACTTTTTTAATTTGACAATTTGTCAAATTATTTTCTGATAAAAATTTTTGTGCTGAGACTAAATTTATTTCAATCATATGCTAAAAATCGAGCTTTGAATACCATTCTGGCGGTGCGATATTAGCCATTCTATCCCTCAAAACTTCATTGAAAATTTTATGTGATTTTATCAAGCAATACCAATCTTTAGTTGGTGCATAATGATGCCAATTAATGTCGCCGAAATAATCGAGTACCGAAATATGTGACGCCGCCGCGAAATCCGCAATCGAAATTTGATCGCCCGCCAAATATTTACGACTTTCCAATAAAAACTCAATATAACTTAAATGAATATTCAAATTACGCCTGGCAACCCTTAATGTATCAGAGTCGGGAGCTTTTGAACTTGGCAAAAAACGATTAAAATAACGTTCGTTCAAAATATGTTTTGTGACTTCATTATAAAATTTTTCATCGAACCAATTTTGCAATCTTCTTGATTCGGCACGTTTAATATAATTATCGCCAAAAAAATTTTTTCCGTCACTATGTTTTTCTTCAATAAATTCGCAAATTACCGAACTGTCGATAATTAAATTGGCGCTTTCATTATCAAAAATTACAGGAACAGTGCCGGCTGGATTCATGGCTATGAACTCTTTGCGACGTTCCCAAAAATTTTCTTGAACTAATTCGAAGTCAATTTCTTTTGCCGTAAGATGAACTCTTACCTTGCGAGAAAAAGGACATAATGGATGATAATATAATCGATACATAAATTTATGAGTTTTAATTTTTTTTTATTTTAACTAAAATTTTAAAATCGCAAATAATAAATTAAAAAAATATGAAAAAAATTGCATTAATTGATGGATATGGTTTTGTTTTTAGAGCATATCATTCTATTCCACCCTTGGCTCGCAATGACGGAACCCCCGTCGGTGCCGTTTTCGGCTTTACCACGATGTTATTAAAACTTTTGGCATCACTCAATGTCAGCCATATCGCCGTAGTTTTCGATTCTGGTAGCAAAACTTTTCGTAACGAAATTTTCCCCAACTACAAAGCCAATCGTCCACCCTGCCCTGAAGATTTAATTCCGCAATTTTCAATCGTGCGTGAATCGGCCGAAGCCTTGAATATAGCTATTTTAGAACAGGTTGGTTTCGAAGCCGACGACATCATCGCCACCA
>CAXNDB010000109.1:0-4133 GCA_964201025.1 Rickettsiales bacterium UBA1997
TAAATAAAAAAATAGATTTACGCTTAAATATTATTTCGTCTTTTGGGCAGAAAATTAAGGCATTTAACAACAATTTTAACAATTTTGATTTATCTATGGCCATAAATTTCTAAATAAAAAATTCAAAAAAACACCATGAAAATAAACCGATTATTTTTAATTTTTTTTATAATTTTTAGCACAAAAAATTCCTTCGCATTTTCAATTGAAAATGCCATCGATTTTGCCTTAAAAAATAATCAAGAAATTAAACTTTATGAACCTAAATTAAACAGTTCGAAAAATTATAATTATCAAGCGATCGCCGAATTTTTGCCAAAAATATTTATCAATGTTCAAAATGGTGAGCGGGTAAATAATAATTTTATTGGTATCAATGAAAATGAACGCAAAAAAAATAAGTTTAGTTCTAGGGAAATAAGCCTCGAACACGCTATTTTTAATGGCTTTTCTTCGCTAATTAATTTAAAAAAAAGTGATAAACAATATTTGATTGAATTAGCAATTTTAAAAGAAAAAAAACAAAATTTAGCAATCGAAATTGCTAAGGTTTATTCAAATATTTTTTGGCAAAAAAAGACTTTAGAAAATTATCAAAAAATTTGCGAAATTAGTAAGAAAATTTTTGATATTGAAAAGAGTAAATTTAATGCAAAATTAATAGATAAAGAGCAAATGATTCAAGCTCAAATTGATCTGGAAAATTTATTGCAAAAAATTGAAGAAGAGCGATCGAATTTAATCAAAAATTATCATGATTTTTTGGCGTTAACTGGAGTTCAATTTGAAGGCGATAACAACATTAAAATTGTCGAAAATAATTTTAAAAAAAACGAGATTTTAGAAAAAATTAATCAAAATTTTTTATTGCAATCAAAATATATTAAATATCAGCTAAGCCTTGATGATATTGATTCTAAAAGAAGTGAGTTTTTGCCAAAAATTTCCTTAATTGCCAATATTTCTAAGCAAAAAAATAATCTTTATTCGGCAAATAAAGAAATAAATAATCAATCAATTATGTTGAATTTTTCAATTCCAATTTTTCAAAAAGGTCTCGAATATATTGACCATAAATCTGCGAAAAATCAAAGCGAAATGATGTTTGATGAATATGAAATTTATAAAAAATATCTTAATACGGAGCTTTCAAAAACAGCTGAGGACATCGATTTTGTCCTACAAAATCTAAAAATTTGTAATGAAATAATAAATTTTTTAGAAGAAAAAAATTACATTCTCCAAGCAAAATTGAAAGCCAAAGTTATTGATATGATTGATTTTTATCGTGGTGAAATTTCTTTGGAAATGCAAAGAATTACACAAAATAAATTGCAAAATATATTAACGTCATCTCGTTATAAAATCCTTGGATTAGTAGGAGAAATCAATGTTTAAAGATTTCGAAAAACTTAATAATTTTCTGATTTTCAAAAAAATTAAACAAATAATTTTTGCAATTTTTTTATGCAGTTTTTTAATAAATTGTTTAACCATCGCCGTTTCATTTTATTCGATGCAGATTTTTGATAAGGTTTTAAATTCATCGAGTTTACCAACCTTGTTTTACCTCACTTTGTTAACAATAATTTTGATATTTTTTATCAATTTTTTTGGCAATTTTAGAAATGATTTAATGCAGAAAATTAACAATATTATTCAGAAAAAAACTTTGAATAAAATTCAACATCTAAGCGATATAAATAAGAAAATTTATATTGTACAAAATCTCCAAAAAATTAATGGATTTTTTAATGGCAATTCTGCGAATTGTATTTTTGAAATATCATTGTCATTCTTTTATATAATTGCGATTTTCTTAATTAGCCCAAAGCTTGCTATGTATGCTTTGATAGCTTTATTTATAATAATTCTATTTGATAATTTTCATCAAAAAAATATTTTATATTTACAGCAAAATTTGCAAAAAAATCATGAAAAAAACTCGCAGAATTTTTTAATGATTAATCGTGAAAATATTGCGACTAAATTTAACCAAATTATTCAAAATATTTTTCAAAAATGGCAAAATAATTATAAATTATTTATCAATTTAGAGTTAAATTATTATAGAATTTATAATAAATATTTGGTTGCCAGCAAAAATTTACGGCTGTTATCACAAATTTTGGCGACGATGATTTGTGCTTATTTAGTAATCAAAAATCAGATTTCCGTAGGTTCAATAATTGCAGTTTCAATTTTGCTTTCAAAATTTCTTGAGCCATTTACAAATGTAGTAAATAATTTGAAAAATTTTCAGGATTTTGTTAAAAACTTTAAAAATATTTTTGATGAAATCGATGATGAAGATCAGCGAAAAACACAAGAAATATTTTCATTAAAATCATTTAATAAAATTACTTTTAATAAAATTTTTTTTCGCCACCAAGATAATAAAAATTTTATCATTCAAACTGAAAATTTTACTATTGAATCTGGAAAAATTATTGCAATTCTAACTAAGAATGATTTAGAGCAAGAGGCTATTTATAACTTTCTTGCACAAAAATATATTCCAACTTTTGGTGAAATTAAAATTGATGATTGTGATTTGCAAAAAGTTTCTCAAAAACAAATATTAGATTTTATTGATTTAATCGAAAATGATCCATTTTTGTTTGAAGGAAATATTTTAGAAAATATTGCCAAAATGTCGAATAATTTTTCTGCAGAAAATATCCTTAATTTTTGTAAAAAATTTACTTTTGATTTTGGATTATCGACCTTAAAAAATGGATTTTTAAGTGATATTAATGATCTAAATAATCAACAAAAATATTGGGTGGGAGCGCTTCGAGCACTTTATCATTCACCAAAAATTCTATTTATCGAAAAATTATTTTTAAATGAAAATTCTCAAATATTTTTTGAATATTTAATTAATTACAGACAATCGCAAAATTCAATCATTTTTATAAATAATCCACCTTTGGAATTTTTTAAAAAAACCGACTGCGTAATTATTTTTAAAAATAATTTTGTTAATTTAATCAATACCAAAAATTTTATAAACACCAATGAAAAAACTCCAAAATTACTCACATAAAAATTATTTTTATTTAGCTTTATTTGCATTGTTATTAATAATAATATTTATCGCTCCAATCTCTTCTGCTGTAGTTGCTAATGGCTCTCTAAGTTATGATAATAATAAAAAAAATATTCAACATTTTGATGGCGGAATTGTTGAAAAACTTTTAGTTAAAAATGGTGATGAGGTCAAAAAAAATCAAGAAATTATTCGGTTATCCTCAATCAAAAATATTGCTGACAAAAAAATAATTCAGTGGAAATTGTTGTCGATGATTCTGCAAAAACAGTTTTTAGAATTAGAAGGGAAGGGGATTAATAAAATTGATAATGAACAAGTTACCAATAAAATTAAATTCCTAATTAGTAATTTTTCAAATACCGAGAAAAATGAATTTACTTATTTAGTGGCAAATTCTCAACAATATTTAAAGGCGACAATTAATAAATATTTAAAAGATTTTGAGATTTTTGATTATAAAAAAAATACCTTACAAGAAAATGTTGAAATTTGTCAAAGAAAATTAAAAGTTGTTAAGGAGCAAATTTTGGTTTATAAGGATTTTGTTGATAACAATATTTTAAATCAAAATACATTATTTGATCTACAGAAACAAGAGTTTGATCTAGTTGCACAAATTATTAATTATAATAATGAAATAAAAATTATCGATAATCAAAAATTGAGTTTTCGCGAGGAAAATATTGCCAAAATATCACAGAAAATTCTTGAAACAACCCTCGAAATAAACATTAGTTTAGAACAAATAAAAATTGCTAATGATATTTTTCAGCGTTCGGTAATATTGTCACCAATTGATGGTTTTGTTGAGAATTTAAAGATTTTTTCGAGTGGAGAAATTATTGAATCGGGTAAGACTATTTTGCAAATTATTCCAAAAAATCCCGATCTAATTATTGTCGCCAAGGTTAAAAATATTGATGTTGATAATGTTTTTATTAATCAAAATGTTGAAGTTTTTTTAAGAAATTTTTATGAGAAAAATATTCCAAAAATTTCGGGCTCAATTTTTGAAATTTCTAAGGATGTTATTTTTGATGAAAATCTTAGAGATTTCTATTTTGAAGTTAAGATTAAA
>CAXNDB010000110.1:0-4125 GCA_964201025.1 Rickettsiales bacterium UBA1997
AAAGGCAATTCAAATTTTTCATCAACAATATTGGGATTAAAACAAGCATAGCAAGGTTGATTATTTTCGTAAGCTTTGAAAACGCTCAATTGTCCGCTAAAGCCTTTTACGGCTCCAAAAATCAAAGGTTTTTTTTGTTCAAAACACACTTGATTAACAATGAAGCGAGTTGGAAAATTATCGGTGGCATCAATTACAATTTCATAATCTTTAACGATTTCAGATAGATTATGGTGATTAGCACGAATCGGATAAATTTTTAAATTTAAATCGGGATTTAATTTGCGTAATTTTTCTTCGGCACTATGAACTTTGTGAATATTTAATTTACTAAAATCGTGAATTATTTGGCGTTGTAAATTTGATAATTCAACTTTGTCATTATCGATAATTCCAAGATAACCAATGCCAGCGCAAGCAAGATATTGTAGGAGAGATGAGCCAAGTCCACCAGCGCCAATCACTAAAATTTTGCTTTGCAATAATTTTTGCTGACCAATTTCACCGATCTCGTTAAGTAAAATATTTCGTGAATAAAGTTCGAGCTGTTGTTGATTAAGCATATTAAATTTTTATGTCGTTAAAAAATTCTTCGGCCGATTTTTTTATGGCTAAAATTTCTTGCGGAGACTTGCGTTTCAAGTTGCCGTAAGGATAAAAAAGTCGTCCATTATTTTTAAGTAAATTTTCATTTTTAATTAAAAAATTCCAATATAAATAATTAAACGGACAAGCATTTTTAACAAGCGAATTTTCATTGGTAGTTTTTTTGACATCAAAATGACAATTTTTACAAAAATTTGACATTTTGTTAATGTAATTTCCGCTAGAGCAGTAAGGTTTCGAGGCGACAATTCCGCCATCGGCATAAATCGCCATTCCGCGCGTATTTGGCATTTCAACCCACTCAAAAGCATCGGCGTAAACTCCTAAATACCACGCATCAATTTCGTCGGGATTGATTTCGGCAAGCAAAGCAAAATTGCCGGTAATCATTAGTCTTTGAATATGATGGCTGTAAGCGTTTTCACGAGTTTGTTTTATGGCAATTTTTAAACAATTCATTTTGGTTTTATTTTCGTCCCAATAAAAATCCGGCAATTTACGTTGATGATTAAAATAATTTAACTCACGATATTTCGGCATAAAATACCAATAAATTCCACGGATATATTCACGCCAGCCAATGATTTGGCGAATAAATCCTTCGGCACTTGCAAGATCGCAATCGCCTTTAAAATATTCTTCTTCGACTTTTTTCGCACAAGTCAAAGCGTCGAGCAAGCCAATATTGATATACATCGAGACGATACTGTGAAAACCAAAATCAACATCTTGACGCATGGCATCTTGATAATTTCCAAAATTTTTTAGACGATTTTTGATAAAATCTTCAAAATGCAAATTGGCTTCGAAAGTAGTCGTGGCAAAGTTAAAATTGTTGGTGTCACCAAAATTTTTTGGAAAATTTTTTTTCACCATTTCAATAACTTCCAAAGTAATTGGCGAAATTTTTAATTGTAAAATTTTCGGCGGATGAATATCGGCGGGCATAGTTTGACGATTTTCTTTGTCATAATTCCACTTGCCACCGACGGGCTTTAATTCTGGTGTGGAAGGCGATTTTGCTTTTGGTTTCTTCGGCAATTCTTCCATCAAAATTTTAGTTTTTTTGCGAATTTGGTGATAAAAATTTTCGAGTAATAAGGTTTTTTTGCCTTTGGCGAACTCAGCAAATTCATGGTGAGAGCAGATGAAGCGATCATCATTGCGAATCTCAACGGCACAATTATTTTTTTGTTGAAAATCGTTGAAAAGCTTGAGAACTCTATATTCTGAAGGTTCGGTTAAAATTATTTTTTGCGGTTTTAATTTCTGATAAAATTTTAAAAGTTCGGCGTCAAAACTGCCAAGATTATCTTTGTCATCGAGTTTGGTATAAAAAATTTTATAACCATTTTCATGCAAATAATTTTTAAATTGACGCATCGCCGAAAAAATTAAAACCAGTTTTTTTTGATGATGCGGAGCATATTTGGTTTCATCCCAAACCTCTGCCATCAATATTGCATCGAGGTTTTTGTCAAAATCCTGAAGCGAAGAAATATTCAAAGAAAGTTGATCGCCTAAAATAAAAATTAAATTGCGCATATTTTTTAGAAAGTTAAAAATGAATTAAAAATTCTTCAATTTATGATTAAACTTTTACAAAAAAATTGCAAATTCTTAATCGCCGGAGCGACGGGATTTATTGGTTCAAAATTATGCCAAGAATTATTGTCCGACGGACATCAAATCGTTGTGCTTACCCGTCAAAAAAATAAAATTTCGGTGCATGAAAATTTAAAATATATCAATAATTTAGATGAAGTAAATTTTAATTTTGATGTGGTGATTAACCTAGCGGGAGCTCCGATTTCGTCATATTGGACGCAAAAAAATCAACAAGAAATTCGCGACAGTCGTCTTAAAATTACGCAAGAAATTGTTGAAAAAATTATCAACAGCGAAAACCCACCGAAGCTTTTTATTAGCGGTTCGGCGATTGGATTTTACGGCACTTCAAATTCAATAATTTTTAGTGAAAATTCGCATCCAACTAAGCAAAATTTATTTTCACAAAAATTATGTAAAGATTGGGAAGAAATTGCGTTAAAAGCGCAAAATAAAACACGAGTGGTTTTGCTTAGAACTGCTGTTGTTGTAGGCGAGGGCGGGGGTATCATTAAAAAACTTTCGGTACCTTTTAAATTGGGGCTCGGAGGCAATATTGGCGATGGAAAACAAATTATGAGTTGGATTCATTTGGAAGATGTGATGGGAATTTTAAATTTAATTTTGAATAATTTTTCAATCGCTGGTGCCATCAATTTAGTGGCTCCGAACGCTTGCTCGAATGCGGAATTTTCACAAAAATTAGCAAAAAAATTTTCACGTCCCCGTTTTTTTCACATGCCAAAAATAATCGCCCAAACTTTATTTGGAAAAATGGGCGAAGAACTTTTGCTTTCTTCGCAAAAAATTGCACCGCATAAAGCAATCGAAAATGGTTATGATTTTAAGTTTTCACAGATCGGAGAAGCGATCGAAGCTCTTAAAAATATCTAAAATTTTCTTGAAGTTATGATGAATTTTATTTATTGTTAAGTGATATTGTTTAATTTTCTCAAAAATATGTATAAAATAATAATTTTTTTAGTGATTTTTTTAGTAAATAAAAATGCCTTTGCCGATTTCGTTCATCCGCTAAATTTTGATGAAAAAACTCAAAAAAAAGAAGTGCTAGAATATATAAAAGATCGCGTCAAGAAAGACTATTGTAGTGGCTCAATCGATATGTGTAATCATTCAACTTTAAGAATGATGGAGCAACAAAATCTCGATTCTTTTAAAAAACTTACACAAGCTCAAGATAAAAAAATTATGGATAAAGTGATTGAAGATTATTGCTCGGGAACGCTTGATATGTGCAGTTATTCGACTATCTTGATGATGTATGAGCAAAACTTTAAGGCCAGCAAAAAAGAATTAGAGTGGTAGAAATTTTATATTTTCTTTTCGTCTTTTTTTCGCGGATCGAAATAAAGCAAAATTGGTGCTGAAATATAAATTGAAGAATAAGTTCCAAGAGCGATGCCAAAGAAGGTAGCGACACTGAAGCTGAATAAGGCTTCGCCACCAAAGAAAATCAACGCCAGAAGCGAAATAAGCGTTGTGCTTGCGGTTAAAATGGTGCGACTCAATGTTGAGTTGGTGCTTGAATTGATCAAAAGTTGAAGATCCATTTTTTTATAATTGCGTAAATTTTCACGAATGCGATCGTAAATAACTACCGAATCATTGATTGAATAGCCAATGATAGTTAGGATTGAGGCGATTGAAGTTAAGTTAAATTCTAGCCCCGTGATTGAAAAAAATCCGAGTGTGACGATGGCGTCGTGAAGCAAAGCAAAAATGCCACCAAGTCCGAATTGCCAATCGAAGCGAATCCAGATATAAATCATAATGAAAATAAACGACAAAAACAAGGCGAGGAAGCCTTTTAGAATCAACTCAGAGCCAACTTGCGGACCAACGAAATCAATTTTGCGATATTCAACTTTGGTGAAATTTTCTTCTAAAATA
>CAXNDB010000111.1:0-4109 GCA_964201025.1 Rickettsiales bacterium UBA1997
CTTCGGTGCAGCCAATGAAATTGGTGTTTTTGAAATGAATGACATCGGATTATCGGAAGTCTCAAATCCGAGTGAATTATTTTTAGCTTCATATGATCGCGATACCAGCGGAACCGCTGTTTTCGCTGGTATTGAAGGTACAAGACCAATTTTGGCAGAAGTTCAAGCTTTAGTGGCTCCATCTTTCATTCCAACGCCGAGAAGAGCGGTGGTCGGTTGGGATTTAAATCGTTTGGCGATGATCATCGCCGTTTTAAATTCGAGATTCGGTTTAAATTTGTTTGATAAAGAAGTTTATTTAAACATCGTCGGAGGCTTAAAAATAGTTGAAACTTCGGCGGATTTGGCGGTGGCGTGCGCTTTAATTTCCTCGGCGCGAGATATTGCTTTACCGTCATCAACCATTGCCATTGGCGAAATCGGTTTAACCGGAGAAATTAGAATGGTTGGTAATTTGGAAGCGCGTTTAAAAGAAGCTCATAAACTTGGATTCAAGAACTGCCTGATTCCGAAGGCTAACGAAAAAAACAAACATTTCGCTAATTTGAAAAAATCTTTACCCGATTTAAACTTCCATTTCATAGCTCATATTCGAGATTTAGCAAAATTCTTGAAAAAATAATTTAGTTTATTTTTTTGGAGAAAAAAATTCTGAGGTGAAAAAAATCTTTTCACCCCATTTTTTTAATTATGGTTGCGGTCCAACAAGGCTGCGGCGATTTACTACTAAATTACCACTTAGTGCAACGCCAGTTATAACATTATGAGGAGAACGAAGTTCGATTTGTTGAGGTTTGCGTTTGCAGCAGTACACATAAGCACAATAAGCAACAGCAGCAGCAGCAGGAAGTCCAAGACCAAGGCCAAGGCCAAGGGCAAGATTGAGATCATCTGATTTTGCTGCTGAGGATTTAGGTGCGTCTGGTTCTGGTGTTGTTGATGGTGCTGATGTTGATCCTTCCACACTATTCTCCGAAGATTTACTGTTAGAAGTTGAAAAAGGGGCAGTAGTATAAACGTACGAGTAATTTTTTTGCGGTGGAGGCGTTGGAGCTACTACTGGTGTTGGCGCTGGTGACGGTGACGATGCTCCTAGCGATGAAGCATTATAAGACTTACCAAAATCGACAACAGTTTCAGCGTTTGATGATGAATTTGTTAGCGCTGGCGCTGGTGGTGGTGGCGGTGGAGCTGCTACTATTGTTGTCGATGATGGCGGTGGCGGTGGAGCTGCTACTGATGAAGTTCCTCGCAATGAATCATTGTAATAATGATTAAAATCGGCACCAGTTTCAGCTAATGATGATGAATTTGTTGGCGCTGGCGGTGACGGTGGAGCTGGTGGCGGTGGCGGTGGAGCTGCTACTGTTGTTGTCGATGATGGCGGTGGAGCTGGCGGCGGTGGAGCTGGCGGCGGTGGAGCTGGCGGTGGTGGAGCTGGCGGTGGAGATGGCGAATTTGGATCTGGACAGTTTTGTTGTGCTGATTTCACATTTGGGTCGCAATCATCATCAGCTTGGCCCCTTCGATCTTTTGGGGAAAATAGAGGAGTTTTTAAAGGAAAAGAAGGTGCTAAACCATTTCCTCTAATTATCGGGGCTGCAGATGCTGGTGTTAAACTAGCTAAACCAGTAACTAAACCAAGAGCTAAAAAAGCAATTTTACTAATTGAAGGTAGATCACTGGAAGGTTGATTATTATTCGTTTGCAATAACGCACCAGGTTTTAAAGTTGAATTAGGATTTAGTTCTGTATTTAAAATTGATACTACTTCTGTAAAGTTCAACGCTTCTTTATCATCATCAATCGGGTAATTTTTTGATGATGCTTTTTTAATATTTCTATCCAAAACGCTAAAGATAAAATCTTCACCTTCAGAAATTTTATCTGATTTAATAATTGTTTTTAAAATCGATGAATCAGATTGTTGTTCTAGTTTTTCTAAAAACTTCAGCATTAAAGCCGCTTGACTAATAGATCCAATTGAAATGGATTGTTCACTGCTAGAAAAATCAATTAAATCTATATTTTCTTTTAAAATAGAGGCTAATTCTTTTTCAATTAAATTTTTAGATCGAAAATCTTTTCCAACAAGAGACTCAACAAAATTATTTAAATCTTGGTGTTTTAATATTTGTCCCGGTTCGCACATTATGAGATTGGAAGCTTGTTTAAAAACTTCTGGCGACAGTGTGGCTTTCTTTTCCAATAAAAATGATTGCATTGAATTTAATACCCTAGCATCTAAAGGATCTGTTACAGTTTGATCAAGTTTTGCAATAAATTGATCTGCAATTTTTATTTTTTGAGATCTTAATGGATCTATAACATCTGGTTCACTTTGATTTAATCCTACTTTATCTACTGCAGGTATTAAATATTCAAAAAAATTATTTAGTTTTTGAATTGATAACAGTTGATGAGATTTCATATTTTAAAAATTAAAATTGATACCAAGTTTAAATATATTTATATTGTTGTTATAATATTTTTTTATAGCTTCTTCGGGGTTAGAATAAGTCATAAGTTGAAATTGATCTTTGTTTTTAGTATCAATTGTGAACCTAGTGTAGCTATATTCCCCGTTCAATAGCCAATTTTTATTTATTTTAATTCTAAAGCCACCACCAAAAAAAGGTGCAATTTTTTTACCTTTGCTAAGTTTCCATGAATTTTCTAGATAAGGTTTATAAAATTTATGATTTTTATCATTATAATAATCATAATAAAGTGAGCCATAGCTTTGATAATAATTTATAGCTTGCCCAATGGTTCCATAAATAGAAAAATCTTCATTGATATCGGCACCAATATCGATTTTTATGCCATATCTTTTATTAATTTTTGAATAACTTTTTCCTAAAAATTCATTTTTTAATTCGGCGTTTTTTGTAGATTTATTAAAATAATTTTTAGTATTATTATTTTCGTAGATTAATCCCGGAGCAATAAAAAAACCGCGATAATTTAAAGCATAATTATATTTTAATCCAAATGAATATGCAGAGCTCGGATCTGTTTGAACAGATTTATCAATACTAATTCCTTTTTTAGAGCTATACATAAATTCTTCGGTCGAAAAGCTTAAATTAGTTTTTACTAAATCTATTCCAATATAATTTCCAACCGTTCTTGCATTTGAAATGGTTGGATAAAATAATATAAAAAAAACAAAAAATGTTTTAATTTTTAGGTTTTTTAATATATTAAATTTTGATTTGCAATAATAATGTTTCATTATTTTTAATTTGTATCAATTAGAAATTATAAAGTAATCCAATTTTGGCAATTCTTAACGAGGCTTCAGAATCAGTTGAATCACTGGAATTTTGAGCTCCAATTTTTGAATTGTCAATATTTTGATTTT
Source organism: Rickettsiales bacterium UBA1997 (assembly GCA_964201025.1). Classification (GTDB taxonomy): domain Bacteria; phylum Pseudomonadota; class Alphaproteobacteria; order Rickettsiales; family UBA1997; genus CAILUF01. The sequence continues at coordinate 3,368 of CAXNDB010000111.1, forward strand.
TATAACCTTGACTGCCACTGTAAAGTCTTAAATCGTAAATTAAATATTCGGCGTTTAATAAAAAGCGATCCGTTATTTTAATTTTGGTTCCAAAGCCAAAAAAAGGAGCCAATTTTGATCTATGTATTATAGCGAATGGATCTGGTTGATTATTAGTTAACATATAATTCCTTGTATCAACAGGTTTTGGATTAGCGTTTGAATTGTTTAAAGAGAAATATTTTGGATATATTGAATTAAGAGTGGAATAATATATTTTAGAGATTCCAGCGAAAACAAAGGGAGCAAAATTTGGAGTAACATCATAGCCAAAATTAATTTTGCCACCATATGTTCTGTGAATTTTTAAAAATTTATAACCAAATCGCCAAGGAGCTCTTTCATTAAAAAAATCTCCACGGTTAAGGTTATCACCATCGTAGTGTTTTTTTATATTATTATATTCAAAAAACACTTCGGGGGCAATATAAAATCCACGATAATTAAGGGCGTAAAAATATTTTAATCCAAAACTATTTTTATATTTAGGGGTTGTGTAGCCAGAGGTGGTGTTTAGTTTTGCTTCTCCAATGTAATATCCCATATTTCGATATCTTAAACCAGTATTAATAAAATCGATTCCTAAATAATTTCCAACGGTGCGAGATTTTATTTTTTTGTGAATAATAATCGCCTCTTCATGTTCAGTTGTAATAGTGGTGATGATTTTATTTTGAGCAGAATTTTTAATAAAAATTCCTTT
>CAXNDB010000112.1:0-4076 GCA_964201025.1 Rickettsiales bacterium UBA1997
AGTTTTTAAAATTCCGTCTTTTTGAATTTGCTCTTCTAATGCTTTTATTGCAGCTTTAGTTGACTCAGACTCGCCAATTGTTGAATTGCCCGTTGCTTCGACATTGTTGCTCGCAACAATTTTACCTTGAGAAGAATTTTCAAAATCAACATTCAATTTAGTTATGTGTGAACCATAAATAAAGTTACGAGTCGCCTCATATTTAGCACCAATCACGATTTGGTTTGGATCAGATTTATCAAGGGTTTTGGCGATTTTTAATTTTTCTTTATTTAAAGCACTACGTAAGATTTGAACTAAATCTTTTGGCGAAGATGCATCGAAGAAAAATTCGATCGAAGAAGATGATTTTTCAAATTCATTTTGATATTTGGCAATCAAGGAAAGAATGCTTTTCATGTCAATTTCTTCTTGTGCACCAGATAAAATTCGAGCTTTCAAATCAAGCTCTTTACACAAATCTAAAATTTTTATTAGACTAGTTCTTCTTTGAATTGGATTGGCTTGAATTGAGTTTTTGTCGAGATCATTGATCTTTTTTTGCACAAATTCAACGCGTTCTTTTTGTTCTTTAATAAAAGGATCTCTTTCCACAGAAACTTCGACGTAGAATTTTTTGTCAACTTGCTCGCTCTTAGAAACCTCATAACCCGTAAAGCTAATTTTCTCAATGGATTGACGCACTTTTTGACGCATTTCTTCATTGTAACTATTTTGATTTTCTTCTTTAATCACTTCAGATTCAGAAGAAATCGAAACCATCAACCTACCTGCCGCATCAGCTAAAGCTGTTTTTGTCGCCTCTTCTAAAGTAAAACCCTCAGCAACACCATAAATTCTGTCGATATTGTTGGCTCTAGGTTTTATAAACCAAGAAGGAAGATCATTTGATTTTGAAAATGAGCTTTCTGCGAAGCTTGTTAACAATAAAAATGTAAGAAATAATTTTTGAATTTTGTTACTCATCTAGTTCTTTTAAAATTGTGTTTGAACCTGATTGGATATTATTAATTCTTGAGGAAGCGGAAGATGATTTATTTGATTTTTGTACTTCATAATCATCTACTTTAGCGCCTGAACAAGATACTATTAAAAAAAATAATGCGGGAAAAATAATTTTTTTCATAATTCGTTATTTGTTGTGGTAAAAATTCTTTTCCGCCTTGAATTTTCAAAGCGGAAAAGAAATAATTTATATTTTAGTTAGCTTTTTTAGTTTCTTCTTTTTTGCTTTCCAAAGGAAGAGCTGGAACGTTGCCTCTTTCTTTTTCAAGTTCGTCAAATAAATCTTTGGTTGCAGCTTGAGATTTATCAATACTATCTCTGCTCAAATTAGATTTTTTCAATTTGTCTTCATAATCTTTTTGGCTGTTTTTCAAGAATTTGCTATAATCTTGATCGTCGATCATCATGTGAACATAGAGAGTTCCATCTTGTGATTTAAACATATGGATTCTTCTAGCGCCTGACAATGGAAGATTTTTAACAACTTCTTTGCTAGCTTGAGCGAAGAACTCTTCAACATCATCAGCATCATTAACTTTGCCAGATCTTAAAGCGTTTTTAGTAACTCTTGAAACTTCTGATTGAATTGTCGCAGCGATATTTGCTTTAGCATCAAGTTCAGCTTTTGGCAATTGAACCGTGATACCAGCTCTTGAAGGACTAGCGATACCAACCGCAGCAACACCATCTTTGATTTTTGGATCAAGAACCCACTCTGGCAAATCGCCTAATTCGTTATTTCCACTAACTTTCTTAACTTCTTTTGGAGCACAAGAAAATAAAAGCGATAGAGCAACAAAAACATTTGTTATTAATACAGTTTTTTTCATATTTTAAAGATTTTATGTTATTTTAGTTTTGAAATTTTTAAAACTTTAATTGATGCTTTTAATTTATCAACAGCAAATGTAAAAGATTTTATTAAATCTTAATTATGAAACAGAGTTTTCTTTGCGATAAACTAATAAAATACCAATAGCAATATAAAATAAACTTACCAACCAAGTTGCCTCAAAGGTCGAGATCAAGCCCGACGATCCAAGTGAAAATGAAATTGCTGAAGTTATATAAACCATCAATCCAAAAACGATTCCGACAAAAACTTTAATTTGCGATTTGCGATTTCTAGCGTTGCAAATTCCAAAATATGTTGCAAAAAAAATCATCGCTACAAACATTAAAATAAACATTAAATTTATTGGAATTCAAGCCCGAAGCGTTAAGTACATTAATTAATTTTGGTAATTCAAATATTGAAAAAAACTTCGCTGAATCGAAATTATTAATTATCTTTTTCTTAATAAAATCTTCTTTTAAATCAGTCGGAATCTCAAGATTTTCCGCTGGGATATTTATAAATTTATCATCATTAATTATAGCTTTTTGAATAATCCATTTGTTGTTTTGCAAAAACATTCCTTCGGCATCAATTCTTTTGTAAAAAACGTTGCGCGAATCAAAAAACCACAAACTTACATTTGAAAATTTAACGCTATTTTTATAAATTTTTCGAGCGATTATTATAATATCCTCGTCTTTTTGATGAAAATTTTTCTGACGAAACCACGTTCCCGCACCTGATTTAAAAGCCTCCAGCTCTTCGAATTTAATATACTCATTTTCAATTTTATGAAATTTTTTGGAAGACCAAATTTCAAATAAATTAAAAATCGTAATCCAAAAAATCCCGAGAACAAAAGCTGTGCTTAAAATCGGGATTGAAATCTTCCAAATTGAATAACCGCAAGTTCGCATTATCGTCAACTCACTCTTGATTGAAAGTTGATAAAAAGTTATTATTGCGGAAATTAAAACCACCGAAACAATTATTGAAGTAAGTGATTGCGGAATATTAAGAATTGCCAAAAAAAACACTAGAAAAACACTAAAATCGGCATCTTTTATTTTTTCAAATATATCCAAAACATTTATCAAAAAAAACATCGCCGAGAAACCAAAAGCAACCAACAAAAAATTTTTTAAAAAAGATTTTATTAAATAGGAATTTATTTTATTTACCATTTTTTAATCTCAAATTAAATATCAAAGGTACCAAAGCCACAACCAAAAAAGAGAAATTTATTAAATATGGCAAAAAAACTAGAGAATTTGATTTGTCGTTCAATCTGTAGCTAAAAATCAAGGTAACAATATAAATTAAGCACCAAATTAGCGTTAAAACTGAATTAAAAAAATTTCCTTTTCTAGAAATTTTTACACCTAATATCGATGAACAAATTATTATCGAAAAAACCAGCGATATCAAGGGATCATTTATTCTTTTATGTATTTCGGCATTAATTTTTTCTAGCTCTTTTGACGACGAATATTCACTTGGATAAACTAATTCTTTAATCGAGCGCTCATTTGGTTTCCATTTATAATTAAAGGTTTCGTGGCTTTTATCATTAAGATTAAAAATATATTCATCGAATTTTAATATTTCACTTTTTTGTGATTTTAAGTTAAATCTTTGCAAAGTGCCATTTTTTAACTTCAAAAAAACTGAGTCATTTTTGGCAATCAAACTTCCAAATTCTGAAGTTAAAGTGATTGAAAAATCTTCTTGCCTTTGATCATTTATCAATATTCCGTAAAGATTATTTTTGCTATCTCGACTTTTGCTATAAATAGTGATTTGATGAAGACTTTCAAAGGTTTGAGGAGTAAATGAAAGATTGGTATAATTATTTTCTATATCATATCTCGAAATCCTTAATTGCTTATTGGCAAATGGCATTAAATAAAAAGACAAGAAATAACTAAACAATGTTATGATTAAACCAAAAAATATTGTTGATTGTGCAATTTTTAGATTAGATAAACCACAATTTTTTAAAATCGTGATTTCGTTATTTTGGAGAAGTTTGTTGAGTGAAAACAAAGTTGCTACAAAAAATGAAATTGGCAAAAGATAAATCAAAATCCATGGCAATATTAACACAAAAAGATAGAAAAAATCAGCGATTTCTATACCATTTTCAGTAATAAAACTCATAAAAGGAATTGCTCTACTAAACCATATTAGAACAATCAGGACAATAGTTATTCCAAGCCAATTAATTAAAGAT
>CAXNDB010000113.1:0-4036 GCA_964201025.1 Rickettsiales bacterium UBA1997
TGAGTGTTTTTGTCAAAAAATAAAATAGCATAAATCATCATTGCTAAGCCTGTTATACTTAGAAATTTTTCAATTATAGATCTATAATTTTGATAAATTATGATTATTTTTGTTGACGATTTATTGCAAAATAATTCTTCTTTATAATTAAAAAATAAAATAATTAAAGAGCCAATTAATAATTCAAAGACCCTTGTATGTAGCATATAAAAAGCATAGTGAGGATCGGTAAAAGAATAATTTTTAGCAATTAAAAAACTTGAGATTGCGATTATAAATAGTAAAAATATTGACCATTTTTTTTCAAATTTCCAAATAAGCATAAAAAATAATGGATATATGATATAATATTGTTCTTCTACCGCAAGGCTCCATGTGTGAATTAAGGGTTTAAGTTCCGAGTCAATTGAAAAATAATTACTTGTCGAGTAAAACAAAAAATTTGATAAAAAAAGTGGGGTAGAAATTAAGCTTCGAGAAAATTCTTTTAAATCTTGTGGCATCATTATAAACCAAGCAAAGGGAAGGGTGCAAAGCATTATAAAAAGCAAAGCGGGAATAATTCTTCTAATTCTTCTCTCGTAAAAATTAAGTAAAGAAAAAGTGCCATTTTCCAGTTCTTCGCTAATAACTTTGGTGATTAAGTAACCGCTAATTACGAAAAATATATCAACACCAAAAAAACCGCCGCTAAAAGCTGAAAATCCAGCATGAAATAAAATTACAGAAATAATCGCCAACGCTCTAATTCCATCTATTTCTTTTCTATACTTCATTTTATTAATAACAAATTAATTTCTTTCAAAAACTATCTTTAAGCCTTCTAGAGTAAGATCGGGTTGATGATATTGAATTGTATTTGATGCAATAAGTGGTTCTTTAAATATTTCGGCAAGACCTCCCGTGATGATTCGTGTTGTTTTAACTTGAAGTTCATTTTCAATTTTTACAATTAAACCTTCGACCATGGCAATATAACCATGATAAACCCCTGAATTCATTGCTTCTACCGTGCTTTTGCCAATCACATTTTTTTGTGATTTTATCGAAATTTTTGGAAGTTGTGCCGTCATATCGTGAAGAGCTTTAAGCGATAAATTAATTCCAGGGGCAATTATTCCACCGAGATATTCGCCATTTTGTCCAACAATATCAAAAGTTGTGGCGGTTCCGAAATCAACAATGATAAGGTTTCCGCCAAATTTATTAAAGCCGGCGATTGAATTTATTAAACGATCATGACCGACTTCATTCTTATTTTTAATTTTAATGTCGATGCCCAATTTTGTAGATTCGTCGCCAATAATTAAAATTTTTTTAGTTACGGTTTCGCTAATAAATTTTTTGATAGCTTCGTGAATTCTTGAAGTTAAAATTGGCACCACCGAAGCAATGATGCAACCGTTGATATTCAAGCAATCAACTTGGTTTGTTAAACATAATTCGATGATATCAACGGCGTAATCATCAACCGATTTTTTGTGATCGGAAATGATTCGCCATTTATGTTTTAAAACATTTTTTTCAAATAATCCAATAACAATATTTGTATTGCCAATATCAACGGTAAGTAGCATAAAACTATTTTAATTTAGCACAAGCTTCAGTAATTCTTTGCATGGCGTTGCGTAAAAATTCGTCGCTGGCAGCGTAAGAAATTCTAAAGAATCCTTCGGCTCCAAAAGCAACTCCGGGAACGACGGCGACCAAAGCTTCTTCAAGAAGATAAGTGGCAAAATCATTGTCATTTTTTATCTCTTGACCTTTCGGAGTTTTTCTGCCGTAAAGTCCCTTGCAACTTGGAAAGACATAGAATGCACCATTCGGAGTATTGCAATTTACGCCATCGATTTTATTTAAAATTTCAACCACCATATCGCGACGTTTTTGAAATAAAATAGCATTTGGCTTGATGAATTCTTGCGTCCCGTTATAGGCTTCAAGAGCCGCAGCTTGACCAATCGAACTTGGGCAAGAAGTGCTTTGCGATTGAATTATTCCCATGGCTTTAATTAAATTTTCCGGACCAGCACCAAAGCCAATTCTCCAACCCGTCATCGCATAACTTTTAGAAACACCATTTACCACCAATGTTCGATCCTTGAGTTTAGGCTCAACCGAGGCAATGGTAGCGAATTTTAAATTGTCAAAAATTAGATGTTCGTAAATGTCATCGCTCATAATATGAACTTGCGGATGACGCAATAAAACGTCGGCCAAAGCACGCAACTCAGACTCGGAATAACAAGCGCCAGTAGGGTTACTTGGCGAATTTAAAATTAGCCATTTAGTTTTTTTAGTAATTTTTGATTCAAGTTCCTTTGGTGAAATTTTAAAATTATTTTCTTCAAAAGACTCAGCGATTATTGGAACACCTGATCCGAGCAACACCATATCAGGATAAGAAACCCAATAAGGTGCCGGAATAATAACTTCATCTTCGGGATTTAATGTGGCGATTAAAGCGTTGTAAATAACTTGTTTAGCACCCGTACTTACAGAAATTTCCGAGGATTTATATTCAAGATTATTTTCTCTTTTGAGTTTGGCAATTATGGCTTTTTTTAAAGCGGGAGTGCCGTCAACTGCGGTATATTTGGTTTCACCATTATTAATTGCCTTTATTGCGCTTTGTTTGATATTTTCGGGCGTATCGAAATCAGGCTCGCCCATTCCTAAAGAAATTATATCAAAGCCTTGAGCCTTAAGCTCTGAAGCTTTAGTGGCAACGGCAATTGTTGGCGATGGTTTAATATTTGATAAAGATTTAGCAAGTAGCGACATAAAAATTCTAAATTTGTTTGAAATTTAATAAAATGATTGACTTATTTTTAAAAATTATTTTTATTAATTAGTCATTCTTTGTCAAACTAATTTTTAGAATTTATTTATGAGTGGAGAAATTGAAGTAGATTCATTATTTTTAGGGTTAACCCGCCCCCCAATGTTGTTAGGCGTAAGTTATACTTTTGCAACATTGAATTTATTAATATGTTTGATGACTTTCGTTCTTACCAATAATTTTATATATCTCTTGGTATTATTACCGTTTTTTCACGGCGTTGCTTGGTTAATATGCTTGAAGGAACCTAGAGCGATCGAATTATTCATGGCGAAAGTTTCTAAATGTAATGTTTGTAAAAATCGTTTTCACTATGGCGGAGTAAATTCTTACGATCTTTATTAAAAAAAACTTCTTGATTTATTTATTTTAATTAGTAAATTTGTTTACAAGTTTTATTAACCTTTATTTATAAAATATATGTCTAAAAACAGCGATACTCCAAGCACAACTCCGGGAATTCCTTTAAATGCTAAACCTATGGAAGCAACAAAAGGACAAGGACAAGGACAAGGTTCAAAATAAAATAGCTATTTTGCTTTTTTATTTTTCCCAACAAAAATCTTATTTATATTCATTTATAAATAAGATTTTTTATTGGAATAAATTAACTTTATTTCATAAATAAAAGTCTTTATCTTCCTAGTCTTAATATTCTTTACAAATTTCATAAAAAAAATATTTTGTGGTCCACAAATTCAGAACGCATAATTGCAGTGCATTAAACAATAGCAACATTTCTCAAGAGGTTAAATTATCTGGTTGGGTTCATTCAAAACGCGATCATGGAAGTCTGATTTTCATCGATTTACGCGATCATTATGGCATTACCCAAATCGTTATTGATCAACAAAATAAAAAACTTAATCTTGATGCAATCGCTTCAATCAAGCTTGAATCGGTGATTACAATTGTTGGCAATGTAGTCGCTCGTGATGCTGAAGCCATTAATACAAAAATCAAAACTGGCGAAATTGAAATTAAGGTTGAAGAGTTGATTATAGAGTCTCTAGCCGAACAAATTCCTTTTCAAATTAACGCCGAAAATGAAAATTATCCCGAAGAATTACGTTTAAAATATCGCTTTCTCGATTTGCGTCGCGACAAAACTCATAAAAATATTATTCTACGCTCACAAGTGATTTCAGCGCTTCGCGTTGAAATGGTAAAACAAAATTTTCTTGAAATTCAAAC
>CAXNDB010000114.1:0-4017 GCA_964201025.1 Rickettsiales bacterium UBA1997
AGAATGCTCTCGAGTGATTTTTTGCGAAAAAGTAATTTCATTGTGATTTTTTTATTTTAATTACGAAGTTGAAGAACTCTAAAAAACTTTATAAAATTTATCAAATAAATTTTATAACAAAAACAATATTTTAATTAATTGTATTGAAAATTATAAAAAACTCTTTGCGAATATTGCAATTCAACGGCGACGAAGCCAAGCGAAGCAATCCCCGTCGTGAATCTTTTTTGAAGAAAAAGATGAAACGTTTATCCACAAAGAAAATCTAAAAACCAAAACTCATCGCGGATACGGCGATTTACTCGCCGTGAAGCGATTCAATTCAAAGCTAAATTTGCGTAAACAAATTTAATTAGTGGTTTCGATACCATTTTCAATCTTAAATCAGGCGATTGAATTTGAAGGCGAGTCTGCGTAAGCCTACTCTAAGGTAGGCGCGCAAAGACGAGACCTGATAAATTCGGTCGCATCATTTAAGAGTGGAAGTGGTATCATTACTCGTAGGATAGCAATTCCTCTTCCGCAATTTCTTGCGTAATTACATCATTATTCATCAAATCTTTTAACGAATCCTTCAAAAGCAACATACCATTTTTCCGACTCAACTCAATAATTGAATTGATTTGTGGAATTTTATCTTCACGAATTAGATTACGCACTGAGGCGTTCGCCAACATAATTTCAAACGCCGCACATCTTCCGCCATCACGTTTTTTGACAAGTCTTTGGGAAATAACCGCTTTAATTGAACCCGATAAAATTGATCGCACCGCCGATTTTTCTTCCGAAGGAAAAACGTCGATTATACGATTTATAGTTTGCGCCGCCGAGTTAGTATGCAGAGTCGCGAGCACCAAATGCCCAGTTTCCGCAGCGGTTAACGCCAAGCGAAAAGTCTCGATATCACGCATCTCACCAACCATTATCACATCAGGATCTTGACGCAAAGAACTTTTTAAAGCTTCGTTAAATGAATTAGTATCCGATCCCAATTGACGCTGATTAATTAATGAACGTTTATTTTCAAACATATATTCCACGGGGTCTTCAATGGTAATAATATGACGCATAAAATTATTATTAATATAATCAATTATAGCCGCCAAAGTTGTTGACTTTCCGCTTCCCGTGGGACCCGCAACCATGATCAAGCCTTTTTTTAATTTCGCTAATTCTTGAACAATATAAGGAGTGTTTAGCGACACTAAACTTTTAATATCTTTGGGAATTAAACGAAATGCCGCCGCCGGTCCACAAATAGTGTGGTAAGCGTTAACACGACAACGATATTTTTGCTCATCTTCGATTGAGAAATCTATTTCTCGATTTTCAATATAAAATTTCTTTTGTTGCTCATCCATTAATGAATAAAGCATGTTATAAACTTCTTCTGAATTTAATTCTTTGGTGTCTTTGTAGTCAACCAAATCGCCATCTAATCGTAAAATTATGCGATAATTTGACGATACATGAACATCAGAACAATTTTTAATCCTGGCTTCCTCAAGAATTTTTAAAATCATATCATTTGTTTAATTTTTTCAATCCTTCTTCTAACAGAATCAAGGGCAATATCGCGATTAGAACTATCGTTATTTTTGACAACATTTGAATACATTTCCAAAGCCTTTTCATATTCTTTATTTTGATCGTAAAGCACGCCTAAATTGTAACAATAATTTATATTTCCATAATCCAATTCCAAAGCTTTGGTATAATTTTTAATCGCCGAATTATAATCAGAAATTTTTTCATAAGCCAACGCTATGCTCGCAAACAAGTAATGTCTTTCTGGGTTTTGAATTGTAAGTCTGGTCAACATATAAATTGCCTCACGCGGACTTTCTTCGGTTAAAATGGCGATGATATTATTAATTACTTCATCTTTATTTTCGGCGTCACCTTTAAGCAATTCATAATAAATATTTTTAGCTTGCTTAAACTGATTCAAGCGTTGATAGACAACGGCTAGCGAATATTTTGCATAAAGATTTTTTGGCTCTTTTTGTAAAATTTCTTTGTAAATTTCAATGGCAATTTCATATTGACCAATCAAAACCGAATTATATGCTAATTTTTCTTTTTCACGCAAATCTTTGTCAATTTTAACCTTATCAACCATAACAATACTCATCTCTTCGGGAGTATATTTTTTTTCTTCTTCGTCTTTTTCTGGAAGGCTTCCCATCGAGGGTGTATCAACTAAATTTGTGCCATATTCATTATTGTAAACATCAAATTTTTCATTATCTGATTTATCAAATAATAAACTTTTTTCAATTTCTCGAGTTAAATCCGAATTGCCAATATCAAACTGTGCCTTGGCTTGCCCCGAAAAAAAAGTTGCCAAAAAAAACGAGTAAGAAAGAAAGGTTATTTTAAGAAATGTAGATTTTCTAATTCTCGGCATTTGAAAATTTTTCAAGTTTTTTTTGGTTTTTTAAATATATCATTATCGCCATAATGGAAGCGGATGTAATGCCTTGAATCTTGCCCGCCATCGCAATTGTCGCTGGTCGGTATTTTAACAATTTTTCACGCACTTCATTCGACAAACTTTGAATCAAATTATAATCAATATCAAGAGGAATTTTCATTTTTTCTTCTTGACGAAAAATTTCGATATCCTGATTTTGTCTTTTTAAATATGATAAATATGTAGCGTTAATTGCAACCTGTTTTTTTGTTTCCATTTCAATTTGGGAAATTTCTTCTTGCCAAATTTTTTCAATAATTTCAAAATTTATTTCGGGAAATGAAAGCAATTGGTAAGCACTTCTAACCACTCCATCTTGCTTAATCGTCACTCCAAAATTTTCTAATTTTTTTGGCGAAATTTTTAAATCTTCTAAAATTTTTGTAGCTTGTAAAATTTTATTTTTTCGAATTAAAAATTTTGTCAATCGAGCCGATGAAATTACCCCGAATTTTTCACCAATTTCGGTTAAACGCAAATCGGCGTTATCGGCGCGAATACTCAAACGATATTCAGCGCGTGAAGTAAGCATTCTGTAAGGCTCCGAAGTTCCAAGCGCGGTTAAATCATCAATCATGACGCCGATATAGCTGGTGGAGCGATCCAAAATAAATTCTTCCTCATTTTTTAAAGCTTTTAAGCCGGCGTTAATTCCGGCGACGATACCCTGCCCGCCCGCTTCTTCATAGCCCGTCGTGCCATTAATTTGTCCAGCAAAAAATAAATTACGAATTTTTTTAGTTTCAAGTGTTGGCAATAATTCACGCGGATCGACATAATCATATTCAATCGCATATCCGGCTTGTGAAACTAGGCAATTTTCCAAACCTTTTATTGATTTTAAAAATTGCATTTGAATCGCCAATGGTAAAGAATTAGAAATGCCATTTGGATAAATTAAATCACTGTCTAAACCTTCGGGCTCTAGGAAAATTTGATGACGCTCCTTATCGTAAAAACGATGAATTTTATCTTCAATCGACGGGCAATAACGCGGGCCAACTCCCGAAATTCCTCCACCATACATCGCCGATTCATGCAAATTTTCTTTGATAATTTCATGGGTTTGTTGATTAGTGTAAGTAATGTAGCAAGCGGTTTGCGAAACTTCAATTTTGTCGGTTAAATAAGAAAATGGTTGCGGTGGATTATCGCCCGCTTGAATTTCGAGCTCAGAAAAATCAATCGAACTTTTTAAAATTCGCGGTGGCGTCCCCGTTTTCAAGCGTCCGAGATTAAATTGATATTTTTGTAAAGATTTTGAAATGCCGTAAGAAGCTTCTTCGCCAACCCTTCCCGCCTTGGTTTGCTCCTTGCCAATATGGATAACTCCGCGTAAAAAAGTGCCCGTCGTTAACACCACCGATTCGGCGTAAATCGCTTCGCCACTCGCCAAAATAACGCCTTTAATTTTATTATTATCAATTATTAAATCTTCAACAGAATTATAAAGAATGGTGAGATTTGGATAATTTTCAAGAATTTCTCTGACCGCGATTTTATAAAGCTTGCGATCAGCTTGAGCTCTAGGTGAATGCACC
>CAXNDB010000115.1:0-4003 GCA_964201025.1 Rickettsiales bacterium UBA1997
GTGAAGTGGCGCAATTTGTTGGAGAATTTTTGGTAATTTATGGTGGCTCGGTTAATTCCGAAAATTCGTCACAAATCTTGAATATCAAGGGAGTTGAAGGTTTGTTGGTCGGAAAAGCCAGTCTTAATGTTGAAGAATTTGCAAAAATTTTGATGAGTTAGTTGCCCGAATGTTAGTAAAAAAAATTGTCAAAAATGATATTAAATTTAAAAAAATTTCTTGGCAAAATCCTCTCAAAATTGCTAAAATAATTTCACAAAATTATCAAGAAAATTGGACTTTTTTATATTCGGCTCTTCATCAAGAAAAAAATAATTCAAAATCATATATTGCGCTTTTTGAAAGCCAAAAATATAGTGGAAATGATTTTAAAAAATTGCAAGAAATTATTGAAAATACCGATGGTGAAATGTGGTTTGGAGGCTTGAACTACGAGGTTGCAAATCAATTTGAGCATTTGCCAAAAACTGCAAAATCTTTTATCGATATTAATGAAATTTTCTTTAGTAAATTTGAATTAATATTGGAATTTAATCATGATAAACAACAATTAATCGCTATCTACAAAAATAAATTTTTTTTGGATAAATTGTTGGAATATAAACTTTTAGATGAAAATTATCAACTACCAGTAGTAAAAAAAGTTTCTACAAATTTTAGTGATAAATCTTATAAATCCACAATAAATTTATTGAAAAAAATGATAATGGCGGGGGATTTTTTTCAAGCTAATTTAACGCGAAAATTTTTTGGAAATTTTCCAAAAAAAGTTTCGCAAAATGAAAATTTTGAATTATTTTTGGAGCTTACAAAACAAAGTCCCGCTAATTACTCCGCTTTTATAAGATTTGATGATAATTTTATAATTTCTTCAAGCCCAGAATTATTTCTAAAAAGCCGTAATAAAAATATTTTTTCATGTCCGATTAAAGGTACGATTAAGCGTGGCAATAATCCACAAGAAGATCGAGAAAACAAAAAATATTTACAAAATTCCTTAAAAGAAAAATCAGAAAATTTAATGATTGTTGATTTAGTTCGCAATGATTTATCTAGGGTTTGCGAGCCATCTTCAATTAAAGTAAAGAAGCTTTTTAACATCGCAACTTATAAAACAATTTATCATTTATCCTCGGAAATTCATGGAAAAATTGCCAAAGAATTTTCAATTTTTGATGCGATTCAAGCATGCTTTCCAGCTGGCTCAATGACGGGTGCACCCAAAATAAAATCGATGGAAGTTTTAAGTGGTTTTGAAAAAATAAATCGCGGAATTTATAGTGGTGCAATTGGATATTTGAAAAGCAATAATGAATTAAATTTAGCGGTGGTTATTCGTACTTTAATTATTAACAAAGATCGCTTTGAATTTCAAGTTGGTGGGGCGATAACTTTTGATTCCGATGCCGATCTTGAGTTAGATGAGACTTATTCAAAAGCATCGGCTATCATGAAAATTTTAAAGCTAAAAAAAATTAATTTTTCTTAGCCTGAATTTCAAAATTTACTAAAATTTCATCTAAAACGCCATTTGATTTATTAATATTTTTGTCGCCAATATTAAAATCACTTCTTTTTAAAACTACGTTGCCAAGTGCGTAGGCGTAGCGATCATTAATTGCTTTTAGGTTAAAGTTTAAATTAATCGGAACCATTTTTCCTTTAAGTTGCAAATTACCTTTAGCGGAAAAATTATTTTTTCCAGGCATGGCGATAAAATTATCAGATTTAAAAATGGCTTTTGGGTAGGTTGCGGTTGCAAGCCAGCCAACGCTTTTGGCGGTTTCAAGCGCTTCTAAAAATGGAATTTCGATTGAACTAGTATCAACCTCAATTTCAACTGAATTTTTATCAAGTACATTTGGATCAAAATTTATTTTGCCAGTAAATTTTTTAAATGAGCCTCCAACCTTAGAACCGCTTTGAGTTGCAACAAATTCAATTTTACTTTTATTTTCAATAATTTGCCAATCTGAATCTGAATTATTTGATTGGTTGCTTTCGCCTTGATAAATTGCTTCGCATTCAATTTGAATATTTACTTCATCGGAAATTCCGGGAATGCCATAATTAATGCCGAATAATGATCGTTTTATTTTGCCCGAAATCGTCATGCCGATAGTTTTATTTTGAGTAATTGGATTTTTACCAATTTTGTTAATTTTAACGTCCAAGGTAATTTGCTTAGAAACTTCTTTGATATTTAATAAGCCAGAAACTTTGGCGCCAGAAGTTCCCGACGCTCTAATGCTGGTGCTTTTGAAAGTTGCAATAGGAAATTTTTCAACATTAAAAAAATCAGCACTTTTTAAATGAGTATCGAATTTGGTAAAGCCTGTCGTAATCGAATTAGTTTTGATGTTAACCTCAACCGAACTGTTTTGTGGATTGCGTTCGTCGATAATAATTTTACCCTCAACCTCGCTAAATTTGCCACTCGGACTCGAGAAGCCAAAATGATTTGCCGACCATATTAGATTGGCGTGCATTGGGTCAATTTTGTATAAATCGGCACCATTTGCCAAATTTATGAAGCACAAAAAATTGACAATAATTAATAATAATTTTTTCATAATTTATATTTTTTTATAACCGCAAATTTTAATTTCAAAGGCGTCAAGACCAATTACAGATTTTTTGGAATTGGTTAATAAGATCAAATTTTTAATGCCCAAATCGGCGAGAATTTGTGCGCCCGTACCATAATTACGCAAGGTTTTTAGATTTGCTAGAGAATTTATAGCGTTGTCGAAAAATAAATCTTCAATTTTTTCGTGAGGTTGTCGAATAATTACAATGACACCGTTATTTAATTTCGATATTTTATTTAAAGCTTTTCGTAAAGAACCGCTTCTTGGATTGTTATTTTCATCGAGGCAATCGGCTAGAATATTGAGGTGGTGCATTCTAACCAAGGTTGGTTTTTCTTGGTTAATTTGCCCTTTTATCAAAGCTAAATGCTCAACATTATCAATTTTACTACGATAAATTTTAGCGGAAAATTCGCCAAAATTTTTGCTAATAAATTTACGTTCAGAAATGAGTTCAATAATTATTTCTTTTTTGCGTCGATATTCAATTAAATCAGCGATAGTAGCGATTTTTAAATCATGTTTTTTGGCGAATTTTATGAGATCGGGAAGTCTTGCCATGGTGCCATCTTCATTCATGATTTCACAAATTACGCCCGACGGATTAAGTCCCGCCAATTTAGCGATATCCACCGAAGCCTCGGTGTGTCCAGCGCGAACAAGAACTCCGCCATTTTGGGCTTTAAGCGGAAAAATATGCCCCGGACTTACGATGTCTTCTTTGCCCTTGTTTGAATCAATTGCTACTTGAATTGTTTTGGCTCGATCTTGAGCGGAAATGCCTGTCGCGATGCCATCTTTGGCTTCGATTGAAATAGTAAAAGCGGTGCGATGACGCGATTCATTGTTGAGTGCCATCAATGGCAATTCAAGTTGATTAACCCTTGATTCTTCAAGTGCCAAACAAATTAAACCGCGACCAAATTTTGCCATGAAATTGATTTTTTGATCATCGCACATTTGAGCGGGAATAACCAAATCACCTTCATTTTCGCGATTTTCATCGTCAACTAAAATGAACATTTTGCCGTTTTTAGCATCATCGATTATTTCTTGAATAGAGGCGAGACTCTTTTTTTGAGAGGTCATTGGATTTTTATTTTGAGTCATGATTTTTTATAAGTTGAGATAAATAACGAGCAATTAAATCGATTTCTAAATTTACTAAATCGCCGACTTTGGAATATTGAAAAATAGTATTTTCCATGGTGTGTTTTATAATATTAATTGAAAAAGTTTTGGCGGTAACTTCGTTAATTGTTAAAGAAGTGCCGTTAATTGTTATTGAACCCTTGGGAGCAATAAATTTTTGTAAATCTTTTGGAATTTCAAAATCAAATTTCCAAGATTCTTTGATATTTTTTATGGCAATTATTTTAGCAATATTATCAACATGTCCCGAAACTAAATGT
>CAXNDB010000116.1:0-3943 GCA_964201025.1 Rickettsiales bacterium UBA1997
GGGACCGGAACGGGAGCGGGAGCGCGAGCTCGCGGAGCGTCAGCTCGCGGAGCGGCAGCTCGCGGAGCGGGAGCCGGAGCGTGAGCGGGAGAGTCAGCTCGCGGAGCGGGAGTGACGGGAGCGGTGCGAGCTGGCGGAGCGGGAGCGACTTCTATTTGAAAAAGCTTAATATCATCAGGAGTTAAAATAATTCCGAAAAATTCCACATCTTCATCTGATTTAGAGTGTTTATGCTCTCCCATAATTAATGCGTTACCGCGATATGAAAAATTAATAAACTTTTTCCCACCATAAGCAGTTTCTTGTATATTAAATTTTTTTTTAAGGTTTTTACTACAATTTTCTGCTTTCGATCTTGATTTAAATCTTATAAAAAAATTCTCCCCTCCTTTAATAGGAATAACATCTTCGGTTCCACAATTTTTCTTAATAGTTACAAGATTTTCTTGTTGTTTTTCGGGGTCGACAACACCACCAACCGCAGGAGCGGGAGCGGGAGCTGGAGCGGGAACTCGGGGTGGAAGAAATTCCGTGTCCGTTTTCGCTTCCATCTTTAATAAATTTATTTGATCATCACTTAATAATAAAAGTTTATCCGCATTATCCTGCGTCAATATTATGGCAAATTTTCTTATGCTAGGCGAAGAATAATCATATTTCGGTCTTTTTGGATCACCTTCTGTAGAACTATAAATAATTTTACCATCCGCATTCAAAGGAACCAAAACCTTATTATTTTTACCTTGTCCTTTTATTGAAAAACTTTCCATTTTACCTTCAAGACTTTTTTGAACTTGTTGAACATCGCCACCTACAAACTTATCTTGTAAAGTTACAAAAAACTCCAATTCACCACTATCATTATGATTGGGTCTAATTTCTAAACCTTTATCCTTAAGCGCTTGCAATAATTTTGTCTTTTCTTCCTCACGTTCTTTGAAATCACTTAAATCTTTCTCATGTTTTGCCTGAATTTTTTTAACATTTTTTGAAGTTAAAATAATTCCGAAAAATTCTTTATCTGACTCTGTTTTGCCAGCTTGATCTAAATTATGAATTTTATTATCACCCCGATATTGAAAGTTAACATATTTTTTTTTCCCGCTACCACCAGCTATTTTAAATTCCCCCTCTCTTTGAAAAAGCTCTTCACTATGATCCTCAGCTTCTTTTTGCGTTCTAAATCTTATTAAAAAATTATTCTCTCTTGTAATAAAAACAACATTGCTTGGACCATAAATATTCCCAAGAATTTTAAGATTATTTTCTTCATCAATCGTGAGAGCTTTAGGAGCGGGAGCGGGAGCGGCGACGTCCGTACCAACACCCCCCGCTCCCGAAGCAACAGCCATAATAGCTTCTGGTGACTTAGAGAATTTTGCATCTTCATTCAAACTTGGATGACTTATATCAACAATTTCACAGCCTTGACTTTTTACAACTTGTATTTTATCTAAAAATTGAGAATTTAGTTGGGGATTCATTGAAATTGGAATCGAACTACATGCTGCCGCAGCTGGATCGCCAGAAGCACTGAAACAAGATGGTGGCGTTTTCCAATATTCATTACCAACATAAGAAGCACTATCCCAAGCAAAACAAACATATAGTTTAATTTTTTTTGCTGGAGACTTACGTGATCCAAAAAAACTAAACGCACTAGCAACAGCTTCTTTAATTTTATTAGAGAAAGGTGCCCTTTTGTTATTTTCTACTTTTATATTTTTTTTTAAATCATGTCCACCAGCCTCCCTAAAACCTTTTATATAATTTTCCTTTCCATGATCGCAAAATTCGATTGTATCGATTTGATTTTTATTATCGTCACTAAGTTCCTTTAAAATTCTTGCAACCGCTCCACCTATAGCTTTTCCAACTTGAGGACCGTTGCCACCAGACCAATATCCATCACCTAATCCGACAACTCTAATATGAGCTTTTATATTATTTTTTTGAGCATCGGCAATTGCATCGGCGAAGAATTTTTTATAAGAAATATAAAGTCTTTGTTGCAATCTCTCATTTAATAATCCCGATGACAAGTCATAAGCTGAGCTTTGATTCTTATAAAATTCGTCCCAAATTTTTTTATGACCTTCAACAAATTCTTTATTTACTGATTGAATCCTGCCGAAATTAGCTCTTTGATTAACTGCTCCGCCTAATGCAGTTAAATGTTCGGCTTCAAGTCTCTCAGAAACTCCAAACTTTAAATTTGTTGACTCCATGGCATCTCTAATTTCAAATCTGGCACCAACAAGACCAGCGATTCGACCCTCTTCTTCATATTCACCACCACCACTTTTTACTATTCCAATATTATCTCTATTTCCATCATTAACGAAATTAACATCTCCCGAAACTTGCAACAATGAAGAGCAACAACTCATTTCGGCATATGAAATATATTCATCTAACTTTAGAGTTTGCCTTGCTTTATTTATGTTAGTATTATCATGACTTCTTTCGGCTGGGGTGTCATCCCAAGAATTATAAAAATATTTCGGCCTTTTCTCAACTAATCTTTTATATAAATTTTTGACGTGATCTGCATTTATATGCGGAATTACGGAATCCATTTTTTGAGCTATATCATCACCCGAAATTACAATGACATTCGACGGCAAAATTTCTTGCTGTTGATAAACTGTTTTGTGGTTTATTTCTTGTCCATTTTCATCCGAAAAATATTCACCGCCAGTTATATAAGCCAAGGCTAGCCATCTTTTGGCGTGATAAAATTCTTCTTCGGTGATTACTATTTGGGTTGAATTGAGAATGGCAGTTTGTCTAGCATCATCTGCTTGTAAAAAATTTTGTATATTACCATCAAGTTTAGAATTTTTTGCCCTTTCAAATCCATTACTTCCAAAATAAGCTTCAATTTCCTGTCGTGTTTTTTTGATAATCATTACTTTATTTTCGGTTAAATATAAATTAATTTTAGTCGCAACTTTAGTTAATTAAAAACTATTTTAAACAAAAAAAATCAATTTTTAATATAAATTTCAAAAAAACATTTTTACAAAACATTAATAATTTTATCAATCATAACATCGCCTAGATCTTCTAGGGCTCTGATTGTAATCGAATTTTTATAAAATTCATCGGTGGCGTGCCCAATTCCGACACCAATAATTTCAATTTTTCCACGCTTTTCAATCATATTAATAACATGACGCAAATGGTCGGATAAAATATCGCCATCATTATTGCAAGTGGTCGAATCGTCGACGGGCGTGCCGTCGGAAATTACCATCAAAATTTTGCGTTTTTCACTTTGTTGGGCCAAGCGTGAGCGAGCGAATAGCAAGGCTTCGCCGTCAATATTTTCTTTTAAAATTCCCTCTTTAAGCATCAATCCTAAATTAATTTTCGATTTTTTAAAACTTTGATTAAAACTTTTATAAATAATATGTCGAAGCTCGTTTAAACGTCCGGGATTTTTTTTACGACCCGAACTTTCCCACAACCTTCTAACACGTCCGCCCTTCCAATCCGAGGTCGTAAAGCCAATAATTTCGGTTTTAATCGCAAATTTTTCCAAAATTTCGGCAATAATTTCGCAAGCCATCGCGCTCATCACGATTGGATTGCCCCGCATCGAGCCTGAATTATCAAGCAATATCGTCAAAGTCGTGTCGTGATATTCATGCGCTTTGGAATTAATCCACACATCCTCAATCAATGGCGACAAAACTAAATTCACTAATTTTTTACGATTCAAAACCCCGCCCGAAGCGTCAAGCTCTAAGTAAGTATTTTTCTTCGATAATAATTTTCTTTTCAATTTCAAATTCATTTTTTTAGAAATTGAATTGAGTTTTGATATTTTTAAATCGAGTTGGTTGCGTAAATTTTCCAATTCATTTTTAGCAATAAATTTTTTCGGATTAATCACCTCATCAAATTGATTAGAGAAAATTGTGTAAGGATTTTTAAA
>CAXNDB010000117.1:0-3926 GCA_964201025.1 Rickettsiales bacterium UBA1997
TCGAACTTTTTTTGCTTCAATATCTTGATCATTAGCGCCAACATTACCAATATGCGGGAAAGTAAAATTAATAATTTGCCCCGAATAAGATGGATCGGTTAAAATTTCTTGATAACCGGTGATCGAGGTGTTAAAGCATATTTCTCCAGTTGCCAAGCCCTCTTCGCCGATGCCATATCCATAAAATTTTGAGCCATCGGCAAAAATTAATACTGCATCTTTAGATTTTTGATAAAAACTATTTGCGTTTTTCATGTTTTTTTGAATAAATTGATATTTATAATAATTTAAAATTATTTAATAAAATCTGCAATCATCAATTTATTTATGTCTAAAAAAAATAATTTATTACTCGGAGCTAAAACTGATTATAACTTAAATAATCCCGACAAAAAAACACTCCAAGCTGTTGATAATCCTCATCTCGATGTAGATTATTCAATCAAACTAACCTGCCCCGAATTTACTTCGATTTGCCCAATCACTTCACAACCCGATTTTGCCCATTTAATCATCGATTACGTCCCCAAAAACAAAATTGTCGAAAGTAAATCATTAAAGCTTTACTTATTTTCTTATCGCAATCACGGCGCTTTTCATGAGAATTGCACGGTGCAAATCGCCAAAGACATTATCGATTGCATCAAGCCGAAATGGTTTAGAATTTCTGGATTTTGGTATCCACGCGGTGGAATCCCAATTGATGTTTTCTTTGAATTTGGGCAATTGCCAAAAAATATTTACGTAAAAGAAAATCAATCTTATCAATATATTCCAAGACATTAATTATGATTATTACCCTCCCAAACATTGATCCCGTTGCTTTCTCATTTTCTTTTATTGCGGTTCGCTGGTATTCGCTCGCTTATATTTTTGGAATTTTGTTTACATTTTCTTGGCTAAAATATGGCAATAAATCACAAAAATTTTTAAGCGAAAAAGCCCTCGATGATTGGATGATTTTCGCCATTTTATCCATAATTTTAGGTGGTCGTTTTGGTTATGTATTATTTTATAATTCATCATATTTTTTAAGTCATCCTCTCGAAATTTTCGCTTTTTGGCAAGGCGGAATGTCATTCCACGGCGGATTGTTTGGAGCAATTTTTGGCATGTGGCTTTTTGCCAAAAAATATAAAATAAATTTCTGGATTTTGTGCGATAATTTAGCGGTTTCAGCCCCTTTTGGCTTGCTTTTGGGACGAATAGCTAATTTTATAAATCTTGAACTTTACGGTCGCCCAACTTTTGCTAATTTTGGTGTTATTTTTCCCAATTCTGATGGCTTACCGAGACATCCGAGTCAACTTTATGAAGCTGGGCTCGAAGGCATAATTTTACTTTTAATTTTAATGATTCTTTATTTTAAAACTAACATTAAAAATTTTCCAAAAAAATTAAGTGGAATTTTTTTAGCGGGATATGGAATTTCTAGGTTTATCGTTGAATATTTTCGAGAACCCGATCCACAAATTGGTTTTCTTTTTGATACTATAACGATGGGACAAATTTTATCTTTCCCCCTAATTTTTTTAGGATTTTTGTTAATTTTTTCTAATTTTAAAAAAATAACAAAAAATACAAGAATAATTACTAATAATTAATTTCGTTTTACGGCTTGTTGATGTTAAAAAAAATTAATTCCAAATTGAAATTTTAGATGAATATGATTTCCAAATATAAATAAATTTTTTTAAAAGATAATCGTTTAAATAACAAAAAAATGTCTGTCGAACAAATTAATCCTCAAAAAGCTTTTGAGATATTAAAAAACCAAAAAAATTCAATTTTAATTGACGTTAGAACTAACGAAGAATTAAATTTCGTTGGCGTTGTCGATGCATCATCTTTTGAGAATCGTATGATTTTTTTGCCATGGCAAACTATGCCACAAATGCAACAAAATCAAAACTTCGTTAGCGATCTTCTTGCCAAAGTTAATAAAGATAATGAGGTTTTGTTTTTATGCCGAACTGGTGGTCGCTCAAACCAATCGGCAAATTTAGCCTCATCTTTGGGTTTTAGCAAATGCTACAATATTGTTAATGGCTTTGAAGGTGATTTAAATTCAAACAATCATCGTGGCTTAGTTAACGGTTGGAAAGCTTCAAATTTACCTTGGGAGCAAAAATAATGGAAATGCTTAATCACAAAAACAATCCAGAATCAGAAATTTCGCTCAATGAAATTAGCCACTTCAAAACTAATTTTTTAAATAATTGTGAAAAAATTATTGGTGCCGAAACCTGCGATAAATGGCTTAAAAATATTGAAGTTTTTTCCCAAACTGCCAATGAAATCATTGTCTCTGCTCCTTCAAAACTCAATCGCGATTGGATTAATCGTGAATTTTTTGCCAAAAAATCTTTTGTTAATTCGTTAAAAGAATTTTATCCAAAACTTATTAAAATTTCGGCAATTTTTATTGCCAATCAATCCGATAAAAACCTTGATTTACCAAGTTCAAGCCCACAAAATTCTGAAAACAAGATTCTTAATCTTTCGAAGCATGACAATATTTTTGCTTACGGCACTGAACTAAATCCAAAATTTACTTTCCAAAATTTTATTGGCACCAAACACAATAAAATTGCACTTTCAATGGCAAAAATTGTCGGCGGATGCGAAGATGCTCCGCAACTTTTTGACGACAAAATTCCGCTTTTTATTCACGGCAATGTCGGCATGGGCAAAACTCATTTGGCTCAAGCCATCGCTTGGAATATTAAAGAAAAAAATAATCGCAAAAAAGTGGTTTATCTTTCGGCCGAGAAATTCATGTTTCACTTTGTCCAATCGATCCGCAATAATGATGTAATGCTCTTTAAAGAAAAAATGCGTTCCATTGACGTTCTTATCGTTGATGACGTCCAATTCATCGCTGGCAAAGATAGCACTCAACAAGAATTTATGAATTGCTTTAATTCTTTGGTCGAAGATAACAAGCAAGTGGTTTTGGTTTGCGATCGTTGCCCAACAGCACTCGAGAATATCGACGAAAAACTTAAATCACGCATCACGGGCGGAATGATTATAAATTTTAAAAGTGCAGATTTTGCTGATCGAGTTACTATTTTAAAGGGCAAAGCCATGCAAATGGGTTTTGAAATTGCCGAAGAAGTTATTAATTTTATTGCTCAAAATTTAAAAGGTTCCAATCGCGATTTAGAAGGCGCACTCAAAAAACTTTACGCCGAAAAAATGTTTGGAGACCAAGAAATAACCGTTTCGAGTGCTAAAAATATTTTAGCTAATTATTTCAAATCAAACTCTTCGATCGGAATTAATATCGATAAAATTCAAAAAATCGTTGCCGATTTTTATAATATTAAAATTGCTGAATTAAGTTCTAAAAATCGTTCGAAAAATATTGCCAATGCTCGCCAAATCGCCATGTTTTTGTGCAAAAAATTAACTTCGGAAAGTTTAAAAAATATTGGTGATAAATTTGATAAAAATCATGCCACCGTTATTCATTCAGTTAAAATTATTACCGAGTCTGAAGCTACAGATTCTAAGATCGCTAGTGAAATTAAACAAATTGAAGAAAAATTAGGGGTTTAATTAATAATCTCGATTATTAAAAAAAATTTTAATCAAAAATAATTAAATTTTTTACCAACTTCTTTTGTGATTATTGTGGCAAATAGCGATTGCCAAAGCATCCGCCTCATCTTCAGTTTTAAAAGTTGCTTTTGGCAGTAAAATTTTAATCATCGCTTGCACTTGATTTTTATCGGCGCGCCCTACTCCAACAATGGTTTTCTTGACCGAAGTCGCCGAATATTCATTAACCTTAATTCCACAAATTCCTAAAGTTAAAATTAAAGCACCCCGAGCGTGTCCAAGTTTTAAAGATGAAATTGGATTTTTATTAACGAAAGTCTCTTCAACCGAAGCCTCATCGGGCTTATAAAGTTGAATAA
>CAXNDB010000118.1:0-3890 GCA_964201025.1 Rickettsiales bacterium UBA1997
ACCCGTCGTTGCGTTAGCACGACATAATAATCCCGTCGTTGCGTTAGCACGACATAATAATCCCGTCGTTGCGTTAGCACGACATAATAATCCCGTCGTTGCGTTAGCACGACACATAAATTTAAATGGTGCCCTCGGCATGACTCGAACATGCGCTCGGGGTTTAGGAAACCCCCGCTCTATCCCCTGAGCTACGAAGGCAAATATTAAATTTAATTTAAGCGAATATATCTTTTAATTTCATCTATTGAAAATTCTTGCAAATTACCTTTTAAGCGCAAAACGATTTTTCCTTTTGGATTAATTAGCCAAGTTTCCGGCACCGCTTCTAAATCTAAAAATTTACTAAAAATTCCCTTATTATCGACGCCAACCTTAGAAAATGGATTGCCGTTTTGTTGCAAATATTTTGTAGTATTTTTATCGATATCACGCCAAGCAATTCCATATAGATCGGCGATCGCTTCGGTTTGTAAATTTATCAGAAGATCATGCTCCATTCTACAAGTTCCGCACCAAGAAGCAAAAACATTGATGATGGTGTATTTTCCGATCAAATCTTTTTTGCTAAAATTTTTACCTTTTTCAAGCAAATCAGGAATTGAAAATTCTGGCAAATCTATTTCGACTTTTGAAAAATTAATTTCTGCTCCACCATCTTCCTTTTTTTTACTAGAATCATCCTCTTCATTTGATGAAGATATTTCTTGAGAATTTGTTGCATTATCACTTTGTTTGTTGCTAAGATTGCGAGTTGCAATTGCAATTAAAAAAATTACGACAAATAAAATTGTCAGTGGAATAAATTTATTCATAAATATTTTTAAAATTACTATGGAATTTTCTTTTAATTTAAAAGCTCAAGATAATAAAGCAAGAAGAGGAGAAATAAAAACTTCTAGAGGTGCAATTCAGACTCCCGCCTTTATGCCAGTTGGAACTGCGGGAACGGTTAAGGCTCTAAAAACCAGCACCGTTGAAGAAAGTGGTGCTGAAATTATTTTGGGAAATGTTTATCATTTGATGCTTCGCCCTTCTTCAGAATTAATCGAAAAAATGGGCGGACTTCATAAATTTATGAATTGGAATAAACCTATTTTGACTGATTCTGGCGGATTCCAAGTGATGTCGCTGTCGCAAATTCGCAAAATTTCCGATGAAGGTGTTGAATTTTCTTCGCATATCGATGGCTCAAAATATTTTTTAACACCCGAAAGATCGATTGAAATTCAACATCAACTTGGAAGCGATATAACCATGATATTTGATGAATGCGTTGAATATCCCGCAACTTATGACAAAGCCAAGAAAGCCATGGAGCGCTCTATTGATTGGGCACTCCGCTCTAAAAATGCTTTTAAAAAACGTGATGGTTATGGAATATTTGGAATCGTACAAGGCTCAACTTTCAAAGATTTACGCGAAATTTCCGCACAAAAATTAATTGAAATCGATTTTAATGGATACGCGATTGGAGGCTTGGCCGTAGGCGAGGGGCAAAAAGAAATGTTTGAGGTTTTAGATTATTGCGTCGATTTTCTTCCGCAAGATAAGCCTCGATATTTGATGGGAGTAGGCAAGCCCAGTGATATTGTTGGTGCAGTCGCGCGTGGAATTGACATGTTTGATTGCGTAATTCCAACACGCTCGGGACGCACTGGTCAAGCCTTCGTGCATGATGGAGTTATCAATATTCGCAACGCAAAATATCGCTTTGACGAAAAGCCTCTTGATGAAAAATGTCGTTGCTATGCCTGCGAAAATCATTCTCGCTCTTACCTTCATCATCTCGTCAAATCCAAAGAAATTTTGGGAGCAATGCTTCTTTCTGAGCATAATATTTTTTATTACCAAGACCTTATGAAAGAAATTCGCCAAGCAATTGAAAATAAAAATTTCGATGATTTTCATAAAAATTTTATTGAAAAAAACTTTCAAAATGAAATTGAAGAATAATTTCGTTTGCATTTCAAATTGGTTGTGTAATTTTGTAATTAAATTAAGTCTTTTTTTTAATTTAAATTCGCAATCAAAAATCTATGAAAAAATTAATTCTTTTATCGACAATTTTTTCTTTATTCGCAACAAAATTAGTTGCCCAAGAAAATCCAGCACCAGCTTCTACTTCAACTCCAACATCAACTCAAGAGGCATCAGATTCTTCAAAATCTAAAAAAGAAAAAAGAGAACAACGCTATGAAAATGCCTCTCCTGAAAAAAGAGAAAAAATGGATAAACGTCGCGAAGAAAGTAAAGGTCTTTCAAAAGAAGAAAGAAAGAAAAAACGCGAAGAAAATAAAGGCGATTCTCGAGACAATAAAGATTCTTCCGAAAATGAAGATGGTAATAAAAATCAAATCTCTGAAAGAGAAGATGGCTATAAAAATCAACCATATGGAATGGGTGATGGCAAAGGAAGAGGTGGCAATGGACGCTACGCCAACGCTTCTCCCGAACAAAAAGAAAAAATGGATAAACATCGCGAAATGATGAGAAGTTTGGCTCCAGAAAAAAGAGAATTAGTTAAAAAAGAAATGGATCGTCATCGTGCAGAAATGAAAAAAATCACTGGTTTTGATTTGCCTTCCCCAGGAAATCCTGATCAACAAAATGAAAGACCAGAATAATAAAATTAAACACGATTAAAATGAAAAAAATTATTATTTTCTTAACTTTTTTTATAAGTTATCAATCCTGGGCTCAGACTGCAAATACAGGCACTCAAGCCGGCAATACTCAAATCAATAATACTAGAAATGTTGGAATCCCTGTACAGCAGGGTTCCAATATCAGAGCCACTGCACCACAACCCCAAACCCAAGCTGGTTCAAATGTCAGAGCATCCGCTCCAACGCCACCAGCCAACGCTCCAACACTTACCCCGCAACAAAAAGCAATTCTTGATAAAAACCTCGCCGAACATAAGGATTTTCAATCCTCGATTAAAAAATTAACGCCAACCCAACAAAAAAAATTCCAAAGCATTAATATAGATTTTGGCAATAAAATGGTAGAATATAACAAAATTCTAAATGACGAAATTTCAAAAATATCGAATATTCAGAATTTAATTGCCATTAATAGCTATATATCGAGTGGAACTCTTAACGTTGGAGATAGATCGCTTCCAAAGGAACAGCAAGATTATTATCAAAAACAAATTACTATTTATAATCAACTTTCTCCCGATAAAAAGAAGTTAATAAAACAAGCATTGATAAAATTTCGTAAAAACATAAATGCTTTAGAAAAAAATCGTCGAGAAAAGTTCAAAATTTTATTTAAAAAAGATTTTGAAAACTTCAAAGAAAGAGAAAGTGCTACTGAAATAGAAAAAGATAGTAAATTGTAATCTACCTTTTATTAATCTCTTTAACCTGCTTGGTTATTTTATTCACCGAGTTAGAAAAATCGCTGGGCATCCTTTCCATAACAATATCGGCACCTTTTTTTAAATAAGGAAGGGTGAATATAATAATAACGATAAAAACTATAATTCTAAGCAGAAACATAATTTGGAAATTGACATTTAATGTATTTTAAGAAAAATTTATTGTAAGAAATTTTATTATAATAAATCCTATACTACAAATTATTATCCATGAATATTATAAAATCAATAAAATCGTTGCAAATTCTTGACTCACGCGGTTATCCAACGATTGAAGCGACGGTTAAATTTGAAAATGGCACTATCGGCTCTTGTGCCGTTCCTTCTGGAGCCTCAACTGGAAAGCTTGAAGCTTGCGAACTTCGCGATGGCGACGCAAAAAAATATTTAGGAAAATCGGTTTTGAAAGCGGTAGAAAACGTTAACTCGATCATCGCTTCAAAGCTTTGCGGAATTGACGCCACCGATCAACAAAAAATCGACGAAATTTTAATTGATC
>CAXNDB010000119.1:0-3890 GCA_964201025.1 Rickettsiales bacterium UBA1997
TTTAATTGCTCCACATTCGCTATGTCCAAGCACCATTATCAATTTGGCGCCCGCCACTTTACAAGCAAATTCCATGCTTCCGAGAATATCTTCATTGAGAATATTTCCGGCAATTCGGCATGAAAAAATATCGCCGAGACCTTGATCGAAAATCAATTCCGCCGATGTTCGCGAATCGATACAACTCAAAATTAATGCGAAGGGGAATTGTTCGTCGGAAGTGTCGTTGACTTGTTGCAACAAATTACGATTCATTTTTAAATTGGTGACAAAGCGGTGATTGCCGTCTTTAAGCATCTGAAGAGCGTTTTTCGGCGAAAGTGCGTTACGCATTTCTTTTGTTAAAGTAACCATAATTATATTTTATTAATTGTTATACCTTTAAGCGTAAGTTTAATATTTTTCGCTTTGGAACTTATTTGAAAATCACGCAAAATTTAATAAACATCGAAATCGATAATTTTAGCTTTGGTGCCGTCGATTAATACAGTTGAATCATCAGGAATAGACTTTAGAAGCTGTAAAATAGCACCTTTGTTCAAAAAAGAAACCTCTTCGGCTAAAATAATTATGTGTGAATTTTTATGCTGATTATCGACAATATTTTCAAAAGAATTTTTAAAATTATTAAATAAAATAAAAGCCATCGCAACCACCATTCCAAGAATCACTCCCTTTAATAAATCGAAAGCTAACATGCCAATAATTGTAATTAAAAAAGGAATAAATTGCTCATGTCCAAGTTTAAAAACTTTGATAAATATTTTTGGATTGGCAAGTTTATAGCCTACAACCAGAAGGATACAAGCCAAGCTGGCATATGGAATCATATTTAAAATATTGGGAATGGCGATGGCACAAACCAACAATAAAATTCCATGGAAAATTGCCGAATTTTTACTTTTAGCTCCGAAAGAAATATTGGCACTACTGCGGACAATTACTTGCGTAATCGGCAATCCGCCAATTAATCCCGAAATTAAATTACCAAAACCTTGTGCTTTTAATTCGCGATTGGCTGGGGTAATTCTTTTTAGATTATCGAGCTTATCTGTCGCCTCAACACACAACAGAGTTTCAATACTGGCAACTATTGCTAACACCGCTCCCATCAAATAAATTTGCGGATTACGCAACATTTCAAAATCAGGAAAAATAAAGTTTCCTAAAAAATCATCGAAAGTTTTTGCTACGGGAATTTGAACGATTTGATGATCGGCTAAATCAACAAAGTTGCTAGCAATAATGCCAATTACCACTACAACCAAAGGTCCTTGGAGTAGTTTAAATATTTTATATTTTTTCATCAAAAAATTATCCCAAATGATTAAAATAGCAATCGAAATAAAAGAAATAATTATGGCAATCGGCGTAAGGTTATTGATGGCTTCCTGCAGAGTTGTAATAGCACCCTTATCAAGAAATTCTTCAAAATCGGTCGCGAAAGAATTATCATAACCAACGGCGTGCGGAATTTGTTTGATAATAATCATCAAGCCAATGCCACAAAGCATACCTTTGATGACCGAAGATGGGAAATAATAAGCAATCGTGCCGAGACGTAAATAACCCATGATGATTTGCAAAATGCCGGAAATACAAACTGCCACCAGAAATCCTTGATATGATCCAATTGTAGCGATA
Organism: Rickettsiales bacterium UBA1997; assembly: GCA_964201025.1. Taxonomy (GTDB): domain Bacteria; phylum Pseudomonadota; class Alphaproteobacteria; order Rickettsiales; family UBA1997; genus CAILUF01. The sequence continues at coordinate 1,645 of CAXNDB010000119.1, forward strand.
TAGCCAAAAACTATTACTGCCAAACCCGCCGCCGGACCGCTTACTCCAAGTTGCGATCCACTTAAAGCTCCCGCCACAATTCCACCAATTACGCCAGCAATTATACCCGAAAATAATGGCGCTCCTGAAGCGAGAGCGATACCGAGACACAAGGGCAAAGCCACGAAAAAAACTACAATACTTGCCGGCAAGTCGTGTCGAATATTTTTAAATAAATTTTGCATGATTTTAAATTATAATTACTAAAAAAATAAGGTGATTTATTTTAGCAAGTATTGGGAGGAGATGTTGGAACTTCGCAAATAAAACTTTGACAAAAGGAATAATTTGAGGAAAAATTAAAGTTGAAAAAGCTAGTGAGATAAAAGTTTATATTGAACTCTTTGCCTAGATAGCCAAGCTTTGACTTGTTATTATTATTTTCGGATTCACTTTCCGATTCAGCTTCAAATTCTATATTTGCGAATTGTTGCGAATCAGAAAAATTTAAACTCGAAAACACAAAATTTAAGACTAAAAAAGTGCAAATTAGAGATGTGATTATAATTTTATATTTTTTCATGATCTTCATTTTAAATCATCAAAAAAACTTAGTCAATTGTTAAATAAAAACTTAATTGAAGCCAATAGAATTATGGTGGCAACGCCTCTTTTAAAAATTTCATCTTTGATTTTTAGATGGACATGATAACCAAAAAAAATCGCCACAAAAACTGGAATTATTGTCCAAGAAATTTTAGCAAAAAAATCGATTTCTAATTTATTAGCAAAAAGCATTTGAGAAATTCTTAACACATTACAAAACACGAAATAAATTGCCATCGTTGCTCGCAAAGAAGATTTTGTTTTAAACTCATCACGAATAGCGCTTACCACGAATGGACCACCTATTCCAAAGGCTCCTTGCGATATCGCTCCGAGAAATAAAAAAATATTTTTTAACGATTTTGAAAATTTATATTTATCAAAAAAAATCATTTTTATGGCTAAAAAAAATAAAATTAATCCAAAAAATGTCGATAATATTTTTGCCGAAAAATGAATAAAAATATAAACTCCAATTACAGAACCCAGAAGGGCTACGGGAATTAATTTAGTAAAAATTTTTATCTCAAAATGTTTACGACTGCCATAAGCAATATAAAGCGAAGATAACGTTCCGATATAAAGTCCAGCCATGGTCATTTCTTTAATATCGAAGAAGAAACTCAAGAAAGAGTAAGCGATTAAACCTCCGCCAAACCCGAAAATACTTTCGAAAAAAAAGCCGATGGAGAAAAATAATGAAATAATCAAAGGGGCGTATAAGTAAGTAATCATAAAATTATTTCAAAAAAATAAAATGCTATTTGCTTTTAAAAAAAATTTTGCAAAAATTAATAATAAAATCAAAACTTAATACCAAATTAACTTATATTTCAATTTTTTTAACAATTTTATTCGAGAATGCGAAATTTTTCTTTTGCCTACAAATCATCATTTCTTATTGTTGCCTTTTCGTTTTTGGTAAATGACGCCTTGGCTCTTGATAAAATTGCTAAAATTTCTAATAATCCTTACTTAAAAAAAACAACGATAATAGAGGACCAAAAAGGTTTGGAAGATAAAAATATTGAGAGCAAAAAACTTGACGAAGAGGCAAAAAATAACGCGGAAATTGGCGATTTTGGCGTGATTAAAGACGTTGTTGGCGAAAATAAAGTTATCAAAAAAAAGCCCGATAGCGAAGAGGATTCTATTTTTCTCAACAAAGATATTTTTAACGAAAAAACTAAAGAAAAATTACGCAAAATTATCCCACAAATTCCACAAATTGAAATCAAAAAATTAAAAATTACCAATAGAATAATTAGTGATTTATCGCTAACCGATCACATTCAAAACAGCGAAGCAAAAAATCAATTCCGCGATACGGCTGGAGCAATTCGTTATTATTTATCCGCTCAATTAAATCAAAATTTTGAAATTTATGGATTAGCCAAACTTGCCAGATTTGATAATGATAATGACATTGCTCGCCTTGAAAATAGTAATAAAAAAGGCAATTCACGCACATTTGAAAATTTAGGAATAAATTTAAGCGAATTGAGTTTAAAATATTCCAAAGATAACAGCTCTTTAATCGCTGGTAAATTTACTACCAATTTTGGCACGGCGTGGCGCTGGAATAAAGGGATATTTGTGCATTCGGTGGCACAATATTATGCTTTAACTGAAAAACTTGGCTTCACCGCAATCACCAAATT
>CAXNDB010000120.1:0-3874 GCA_964201025.1 Rickettsiales bacterium UBA1997
ATTAATGTTAAAAAGATTGAAACAAGATTTTAATTTATATCGACTTTATTTTGTTTTTCGACACTTCATCAAAAATTGATATAAACAAACTAGTTTAAAATAAATTTCTTACAAGTCTTTATGAAAAAAAATTATTTTCCTAAAAGATTATTTAGTTTTCCAGCCGATTCGAGAGCATATAAATCATCGCATCCACCAACATGAAAATCGCCAATAAAAATTTGCGGAACGGTCATTCTGCCACCAGATTTGGTAATCATCTCCTGCCTCAACTCATCCGAATTAATTTTTATTTCTTTAAATTCCACCCCTTTTCTTTGTAAAAGATTTTTGGCTTTAGTGCAAAAAGGACAAATATCTTTGCTATAAATTAAAATTTTTTTCATAAATTATCTTGAATTATTGGAGCGATTTGAAGGTGCCCCACTCTGCTCAATACCATAAGAGTAGGTAGGTGGGACGTAATATTGATCAACATCATATTGTGGATAATAAGGCGAAGGTGGAATCGCATAAGGGTTGGAATAAAATCGCGATCCAGCATTTGGATAAACTTGGTAAGGAGCCACTGTTCCGTAGGTTTGCGGATAATATTGTTGCGGTTGTGGCTGATATTGTGGCTGTTGTTGATATTGCGGTTGTTGTTGATATTGTTGCGAAGGATAAGCTGGAGCTTGGCCACCTTGTTGCGGTATAGCACCACCCATCCCGCCTTGAGCTTGTCGATAAAAGTAATCTGGCGCTATTTTTTGTTGACCAGGCATCGGCATAGAACCTTGATCAAAGCCAACTGAATTATATAAATTTTCATTATCATATTTGTCATGGGAGCAACTTGATAAATTTATAAGATTCAAAAATAGAAAAATTACTAAAATAATTCTATTTTTAATATTTATTACTAGCTGGAGAATTTTGAGTGCCTTCAACATTATAATAATTGGTTGGCGGAACATAATATTGATCAGAATCATAAAATGGCGGAGCATATTGCTGTGGAAAAGCATATGGGTTACTATAAGCTCGCGAGTTCGGTGCGTAGGGTTGATATTGCTGTATCGGAGCATATTGATTTTGATATTGGTAAGGTGTTTTATAATTTCCATAATATTGATCTTGCTTAGAGGCACAAGAGTAAATAAAGATACAAATTGTGATTAAAAAATATTTAAACATTTCTAAAAAATTAATTTTTTAACCAATTTTATTAACAAAATAAAACAAAAAAACTAAATTATTTTATTAATCTTTTTAAATTTGTTGTTAAAATATATTTTTACAAATCTAATTTCAAGATATATTAATAATAAACTTATACAATATCTTTTTTAAAAAATATGACACATCGAATTGATGAAAAATTTATTAATTTAGCTTTAAATTTATCGCGAAAAAATGTCGGCATAACCAAAGAAAATCCTTCGGTTGGTTGCGTTATCGTCAAAAATAATACCATAATTTCAACCGGCATTACCGCCAAAAACGGTCGCCCTCACGCCGAAATTGATGCGATAAATAAAATTTCAGATAAAGAAATTTTGGAAGGAGCAACCCTTTATGTAAGCTTGGAGCCGTGCAGTCATTTTGGCAAGACTCCGCCTTGCGTTGAAGAAATTATTAAAAATAAATTCTCACGAGTAGTAATTTGTTCAATCGATCCCGACCCAAGAGTTCATGGCAACGGCGTTCAAATTTTGCAAAAATCAGGAATCGCAGTTGAAGTTGGCATTGGCGAAAAGGAAGCACAAAATATTAATCGTGCTTTTTTTCAAGCGAAATTAAAAAATAAACCTTTTGTAACTTTAAAAATTGCTACTTCACTTGACGGCAAAATCGCCACTAAAAATTTTCAAAGTAAATGGATTACGTCGGAAAATTCACGAAAATTTGGCAATTTTTTACGTTCAAAAAATCAGGCGATTTTGGTCGGAGCCAATACGGTGCGAATCGACAATCCAAGCCTTGATTGCCGGATTTTAGGACTCGAAGAATATTCGCCGACAAAAATTATAATTTGCAAAAATTTAGATTTTACTTTTGACGAAAATATTTTTACCAAATATCCACAAATTGCCACAATAATTTTATGCCCAGAATCGCAAAAAAATCATCCAAATTTAGCAAAATTTTTACAAAAAAATTCACAAAATTTAGTAATTTTTTGCGAAGAAATTAACAATAAAATTGATTTGGAAAACGCCTTAAAAAAACTCAATGAAATTGGAATTAATTCAATCTTAATTGAAGGCGGAAGCTCAATAATTACGCAATTTTTACAACAAAATTTAGTAGATGAATTGATTTGGATTCAAGCTGGAATTATTATCGGCAATGATGGCCTAGAAGCGGTCGGGAAGCTTGGAATTACTGACTTAAATCATGCAATTAATAATTTTCAATTACAAAAATTTTGGCAAAGCGAGAATGATTTGATTAGAGTTTTTGAGAAAATATTAAGTTGAATTTAAAATTATAATTTTTGTAAAAAATTTTTGATTTTATTAATTAAAAATTTAGTTTTTAAAAGATTTAAGATCACTATAGCTGTCTTCTAAAACAGCTAAATAAACAATTCACTTTAGGTGCATCCTGATCCTGTTGTTGTAAATTTCTTGGCGAAGGTTCGGGAGTTCTATCGTAAACAAAATCCCCCAATTTTCTTAACTGCGGATTTTTACTTGTCAAATCCTTGATTTTCTCTTCGCCAACAATTTCTTTAACTATCAAAAAGCTGGCGATTTCTTTGGCTTTTTGATCGAAAATCGAAGTGTTCGAATAAGATTCAGAAAGTTTTTCTAATATTTCATTTTTTTTATCATCCCCAGCAATTTTTCCAATAATCTCCCAAGATTTTACTGGAGTTAACATTTTCTCTTCAGAAAGTTTTTTTATCAAAACCATCGGCGATAATGAATATGATTTGATTGTTGCATCATTAATCGGGCTAAAATTACCAACCATTATGTCGCTTCCGTGATTATTAATAATTCCTGAAAATATTTTATCATCGGCAACCGCATATAAAATTTGTGCCTCTTCATCTTTAATCATTGCACCATAAAGCATTTTTTTAAATTGTGCGCCGATATTTGCAAAACAGCCATCGCTAATAGTTGTAAACAAAGATTCAAAATCTTCTTTCGATAATTCTTTATCACAAAAACAATGAGCTAATTCTTTTTTATTTTGTTGAAAAAAAGTCTTTAATTTGTCGTCATCACTATCTGAAAAAGCTATGCCGAGTAAATCCGAGAAAAACTTTGCCACCTTTTCTTTATCTGGATCATTGGATTTTAATAATTCGTTAAAAAGTGTATTTATTTCAGCTTTTTTCTCTTCTTCAATTCCAAAATTTGTAAAATTTATTTGATAAGTTTTGTTAGAATCAATTTCTTCAACATTGCCAACTTTTTCTTTAAGATAATCGCATAATTTTGCATTTTCAACGAAATAATTTTTAACGTCGAAACTTACTCCTCTCTCGCCCAATAACTGATTTAATTTATCTAATTCTTGCGGTTTATATAAAAGTTTTTCTGCTGAGGGTAAAAAATTGTCTCGCAATTGTTTTTTAAATTCAGGTTTTAACATTGCCGATAATTCCGAAGTTTGATTGCTAAAATCATAGTAAGTAAATAAATCGCTTATGGTGATTGGTTTTTCTCCAATTTTTAAATCTTCACCAAAGGTTGTTTTTAAAGTCTCAATTCCCGCTCCCGTAATGCAATCATTTAAAGTTTTATCGCCGACAATTTCGGTTAAAAAACTATATTGTTTTCTTAATCTTCTACCTAATAAATCGAAAATATCATTTTTATCAGTGAGTATTCTTTTATTATTTAGAGTAGTAAGTATTGACAAAAAATTTTCATCA
>CAXNDB010000121.1:0-3864 GCA_964201025.1 Rickettsiales bacterium UBA1997
CATGGCTCTCCTGCGGGAATGCCTGGTGGCGGAATGTTCTAAATAAACTTTAAATTTCAAGAATATTTAATTTAAAGAATATTAAAATTAACCCATATCAACCAAAAGTTGATATGGGTTTTTTTTGTTAAAATCATTCGCGTTTTTTAATCTCAAAATATTTGCAAGATAGCCAAGTTAAGGGGCCATTTACAACGGTTCCAATTGACCATAAAATTCTTCTTAATTCGTCGCCAAATCAAAGTAACAGTGATAATTTTTTCAACCAATTAACTGCAAAATACAGCTTAGAGCAACAAAATAAAACCCCTCCAAAAGTAGTTTGTGATTTTGTTTGGGATGCTTCTCTCAAGCAATCGATTACGAGGTAATCAAGAGGAAATGAGATTTAGGTGATTTTGTGGATTGGAGGCCTAAATCTTAAAACGACGACGCACCATAAAAAACCACACAAACCAAATTGACGAACAAATTACCGTTTGCAAAAAACATAAAATTTTTATTGAAGAGGGTAGGGTTGTTAAAAACTCTTCTTCAATAAGTCCCTTAGGAAGTGCAAAAATCAAGGGTCCAAGCGAGTTTTTGAGGGAGAGTTTTAATAAATCAATCAATGAAAAAAATAAATCAAATTCTCCATTATTAAATAAAACACAACAAGAAATCGATATAACAAAGAATGAAATAATCCAGAATAATGGTCGAAATAAACTAGTACCATATTTTGAAAAATAATTGTAAAAAAAGAGTAAAAATGTTTCGATAAAATCATCGAATATTGAAAAAATTTTAAATTTTTTAATCAATTTTTTTATGTTATTTTTTAAATAATTATGTCGAGTTTCTAGCTCTTTGGCGTGAAAAAATATTACACCATTTTCGTAGCCGGCATCTTGACATACCTTCATTAAAGCCCGATAAGATCCGCTGGCTTGAGGTGATAAATTATCATCAAATTTTAAATTTCGCATCTCGACATTATGGCTAGAAAATTTAATATTTGAAATATGCGGAGATTGCGAAAAAGCTACGCCATTTAAAATTATCGCATCATTAAATTGACAATTTTCTAGGGTAATTTTGTTGATTTTGGAATCTTCTATTTTGAGTAAATCGCAATTTTTTAAAATTATATCAATGAGGGTGCTATCTTTAACATAGAGTTTATGATTTTGAGAAAAATGTAATTTATTTATAATGGAATTTTCAATTATAATGTTATGCGGATTGTTGGGGGTTCCTTTTGTGGTATCAAGCTTGATGGATATTTTTTTCTCAGCAGTTATATTTTTGCAGTTAATAAATTTATTTTCACCATAAATTTCCGCATTAATTTCGCCGGAAATATTTTTAAAATTACAATCTTCAAATTTTCCTGTTATAAAGTCTGCTGATCCAGATAATTCAATGTTTTTCAAGTTATCAACTATTGCCGTTCCCACGCTCTCAAAAGATAATTTTTTTGGATTTGTGTCTGCATTTATCCAAGAAAAATTTTTAACATTTTTAAGATTTTTTAAAATAATTTCATTTTGGATTCCACTTTTTATATCGCCACTAATTTCTGAATCATTATTTCCATCTACAACCAATTCATCAACATTAAATGTAAAATTACTACAATTTAAGTCCAACGAATTTGTTTCTAGCAATAATTTTTTTGCATAAAATTGTGCATTACCATAAAATTTTGAATCACTTAAAATATTTAATTCAAAATCATTGTCCTTGTTTTTTGGATTGCCAAATTCAGCTCCACCTAGTGCAATTTCTAAATTTGATTTAATTATGCATTTATTGCCATGAAATTTATTTTGACTGAAAGACTGACCGAGTGTTTTTATATTTATTTCAGCATCGCAATCAAAGTTATTTTTATCTAGGGTAAATTCATTTAAAACAAAATCGGAGTAACTGTTTATTTTAAGAGATTTGAATGAGCAAGCTGCAAAACGGATTGTATATTTATTTTTAATTATAAATTCAAAATTTAATTTTCTAAAATCCCAACCTACTAAATTTAAATCGTAATCAATTTCAATTTTTATTGAGTTAATATTTTTAACATTATCAGGATTTTTAATGAACGAATTCCATTGATCAATGTGGTATTCAGAACGGCTTTCAGCCAAATTCTTGAATTTGTTGCGAATTTTATCTTCAATATTATTTTCTTCCGTCATTTTAATTGTAAATTTATTAATATAAAAAAAGGTACCAGGTTCCTTTTTTAACCCCCTCCCAAAATTTTCTTGCAGAAAATTTTACCCTCCCGAAAAGCGGGAGGGTGATTAGACCGAGCTAGAGCCTGAAGCTTTTCGGAGTTTCTAGAAATTTGTAGGGGTGTAAGCCCGCAAGGGGGGAGATACAGCCTAAGGCACTTTCGAGTTTGTGGAAATTTGTAGGGGCGTAAGAGTTCAAGGGGCGAGATTACAGCCCGAAGCTTTTTTAGTTTATAAAAAATCTGGAAGAAATTTGGTGAATAATTTTGAACGCAAATTCAAAAATGGGAATGGTTTGTGGTGTGAAAATTAAATTATCGAGAATAGAATTCCGTGATAAGATGAGGTTCCATTTCAATAGCGTAAGGAACTTCAGCAAATGTTGGTTTCTCGGTTAATTTTATTGAATAATTTTCTTTTTCAAGTTTAAGGTAAGATGGGACGTCACGTTCCATTTTTTGTAAAGCATCGATCACAATATTTAATTTGCGCGATTTTTCACGAATTTGCACAACATCGCCAACTTTTAAACGATAAGAAGGAATATTAACTGGTTTGCCATTAACTAAAACATGTTTATGGTTTACAAATTGGCGAGCCGCGAAAACGGTTGGCACAAAATTAGCACGATAAACGATGGCGTCAAGTCTGCTTTCAAGGGCTCCGATGAAGTTTTCACTCACATCGCCTTTCATTTTCGAAGCGAGTTTGAAAGTGTTGTGAAATTGTTTTTCAGAAATATTGCCGTAATAAAATTTCATTCTTTGTTTGGCGCGAAGCTGAACTCCGTAGTCGCTGGTGCGTCCTTTGGAAGCTGCTCCATGTTGTCCAGGGCGATAATTGCGTTTGGTAAAGGAATCTTTAGCTTGACCCCAAAGGCTTCCGCCTAATTTTCTGCTAAGTTTTTTCTTAGCGTTAATACGTTTAGTCATGATTTTGAAGGTTGTAACGCTTGATATCCAATAGTTTTTTAGGATTTTTAAATTAAAAATTGCCTAGAAAATTTTTCAAAAACTTGACGTTCTTAAAAAGGATAAAGCTTTGTTAACTCTCGTAATTTTACAATAAAATATCTTTGTAAGTCAAGCGGAGTTTTTAAATTAAAATAGTTTGAGGAAAATGCCCTAAAACTTTAATGAAAGGTTTAATCTTTGATTGAGAAAGTTTTTTAAAAACAGCATCATTTTCGAGATGAAAACCTTCAATTTCAATTAAGTGAAATTTAATTCCGTCAAATTGCATTACTTGTGCGGATTTTAAAATTTTACCTTCGAGACCAATTTCTTTAAGTGCCGTTAGAATAGCGGATTTATTGACTTCCTTGCCGGTTTCAATTGTTATTAAACTATTATCAGAGATTGATTTTTCAGGTTCTTTAATGGCGGTGGCAACGAGTTGAATCGAGTTAGAATTTTTATCTTTTTGTGCAAATTCAACGAAGGGAATTTTGGCGAAAACTTTAAGTCCGATGCGATTATTGGCGAGAGAAATCCACCAATTTTCTTTGGTATCTTCTTTTTTATCAAAGTCATCGTTTGAGTCGGGAAGGGCAAAAATGCCGATTTGTGCTTGATTATTTTCTAATTCCGCAACTACGATATTAGCACTGTCATAATTGATAAACGGCACATCATAATTTTAATAT
>CAXNDB010000122.1:0-3857 GCA_964201025.1 Rickettsiales bacterium UBA1997
ATGCCCATTCCGCTATCGTCATTGCCGTAAATTTTCCAGCCTTCTTGGAGTTGGAATTCAACGCCAGCAACTAATTTTTTGACACCATTTTGTTCGTAAGAACTGGCGATTAACGAAGTTTTTGCTCCACTTAATCCATGATTTTGCGAAAAAGAGCTTGCACCGAAGCTGTTTTGTAGGGCTATGAAAAATAATATTAAAGTTTTTGAAAATATTTGCATTTTGGTTGTTGAAAATCTTTGTTTATTAAAGTAATTTATTTTTAATAGAATAATTTATAATTTAAAATATAAAAATGAATCAGCAAATAAATTTTAAAAATAGTGATGTTTTGTATGTTAATAGCAAGAAGGTTTCTTGTGATGGCGGAGTAGAAAGTTCAAAACATCCTTTGGTCTATTTAAATATGGGGTTAAATGATTTTGTAGTTTGTCCTTATTGTAGCAAATATTTTTCTCTAAATGATTCGAAAAATTCATCAAATTTATCAAATAAAAATAAAAAAAACTAACATGAAAAATACTGCAATAATTGGTTTACAATGGGGCGACGAAGGCAAGGGCAAGATAGTTGATTTTTTATCAGATAATTTTGATGCTGTGGTTCGGTTTCAAGGTGGTCATAATGCTGGACACACCATTAAAGTTGGCGACCAAACTTTTAAATTAAGTTTGCTTCCGTCGGGCATAATTCGTGGTAAATTTTCAGTGATTGGCAGTGGCGTCGTGGTTGATCCGATCGCCTTATTTTCCGAGATTGAAAAAATTGAAAATGCCGGCATAAAAATCACTCCAAAAAATTTAGCAATCGCTGATAATTGTTGTTTAATTTTATCGGTTCATCGTGAGCTCGATCAGCTTTTAGAGCTTCAAAAAGGCGATAATAAAATTGGCACGACGGGTCGCGGAATTGGCCCTGCTTATGAAGATAAAGTTGGGCGTCGAGCCCTTAGAATATGCGATTTGCGCGACCAAGAAGTTTTGAAAAATCGTATAGAAAATTTATTATTTTATCATAATCTTTTGCGCCAAAGTTTGGGTGCTAAAAAAGTTGAATTAAATGATATTTTACAAGAATTAAAACCAATTCAAAATAAAATTTTAGATTTTACGAAATCTTCTTATGATATCGCAAAAAATCTTAAAGAAATGCAAGCAGTTATGTTTGAAGGAGCTCAGGGAGCGCTTCTGGATGTAAGTTTCGGCACTTATCCTTTTGTTACTTCAAGCAATACGATTGCGGGGCAAATTGCTCTTGGATCTTGCTTAGGAATTGCTGAAATTCGCAAAACAATTGGCATCTTGAAGGCTTATACCACTAGAGTCGGATCGGGTCCATTTCCTACCGAATTACATGATGAAATTGGTGAATTTATCAGAATTGAAGGCAATGAAGTCGGAACCGTAACAGGTCGCAACCGAAGATGCGGTTGGTTCGATGCGGTTTTAATCAAGCAAGTAATTAATCTATCATCAATAAAAGACGTTGCTTTAACAAAAATTGATGTACTAGATAAGCTTGATAAAATTAAAATTTGCGTTGGTTATAAAATTGATGGAATTGAGTTTGATTATTTACCGCAATCGATAGAATTGTGGAATAAAATTGAGCCGATTTACATTGAAATGCAAGGTTGGAAGCAATCAACGGTTGGAATTCAATCTCGCGATAAAATGCCAAAATTAGCACTCGACTATATTGCAAAAATAGAATCTTTGTGTGGAGTTAGGGTGACGATTATATCAACTGGTCCTAAGCGTAACGAAACAATTATTGTAAACTAAAAACATGGAAGATTTAAAGAAAAAAGTAATTTTACAAATTATCCCATCTCTAGAAAGTGGAGGTGTCGAGCGAGGAACGATTGATATTGCTAAATCTTTAAAAAGTCAAAATTTTTTACCAATTGTTATTTCAAGTGGTGGAGTTTTAACTTACGATTTAAGAGAAGCAAAAATTGATCATTTTAAACTCGATGTTAAAAGTAAAAATCCTCTTACTATTTTTTTAAATATCCAAAAAATTGTAGAAATTATTGAGTATTATAAGGTTGATTTAGTGCATGTTAGATCTAGAGCTCCAATGTGGAGCGCTTATTACGCTTGTAAAAAAACTAAAACAAAATTAGTTTCAACAATTCACGGAACTTATTCATTAGATTTTTTATTTTGGAAGAATTTTTCTTTGAAAAAAACTTACAATTCAATAATGTTTAAAGCCGATTCTATCATTGTTGTTTCAAACTATATCAAGAATTATTTATTAAGAAATTATCAACAAAATTTTGCCGAATTAATTCAGGTAATTCAACGTGGGGTTGATTTACAATATTTTAATCGTGATAAAGTTTCAAAAAATCGCATTATTGATTTAATTAAAAAATGGAATTTGCCCGAAGATAAAAAAATGATTTTAATGCCCGCTAGATTTACTTCATGGAAAGGTCATGAATTCTTGATTGAAGCTTTAGCTAAAGTTAAAAATGATTTTTTTTGTGTTATGGTTGGGTCGGATCACGGTCACAAAAATTATCGTAAAAAAATCGAGCAAAAAATTATTAAAGAAAATTTAGCAGGAAAAATTAGAATAGTTGGTGCGTGTCGCGACATGCCGGCAACTTATCAACTTGCCCATTTTGTGGTGGCTCCGAGCGTTCGCCCCGAAGCTTTTGGCAGAGTTGCTATCGAGGCTCAAGCTTCAGCAAAAATTATTGTTGCCACAAAAATCGGCGGTGCTCTTGAAACTATTATTGATGAGCAAACTGGTTTTTTGGTCGAGCCATTTGACACAGAATCTCTAGCTAAAGCAATCGATAAAATTTTGGAAATGTCAAAGGAAGAAACAGAAAAATTTGGTTTGGCTGGTCGCAAAAATGTTGAAGATAATTTTTCCAATGACTTGATGTGTCAAAAGACCATCGAAGTTTATACAAAAACTTTGAGTAATTAAATTACCGCTTTTTTGCGAAATAAATTCGACCATTCGCGATGAATATATAATTTCTAAATTGAATTAATAATTTTCAAGACTTCTTCGTGAAGTTTAGGAGTCGCCGAGGCAACTAATCGAACATTCGATTCAAGTTTCAATGGATTACCTTCCCAGTCCGTAATAACACCGCCGGCATTTTGAATAATTGGAATATGCGAAGCGAAATCGTAAACTTTTAGTCCGGGTTCGATGATTAAATCGACAAAGCCTGAAGCCAAGCAACCGTAAGCATAACAATCGCCTCCATAAACTACGCCACCAATTTTTTGATATTTAGTCAAGGCACAAATTTTTTCAAAAATTATTTTATTTTCATCTTTAAAAAAGAACGGTGAGCTTGAAGTTAAAACCGCTTCGGAAATTTTTTGACAATTACGAGTTTTGATTTTGACGCCGTTAAACCAAGAGCCTGAACCCTCAATCCCAATCCATCTTTCCGAATTTATCGGTTGATTAATGATTCCAAGTTGAACTTTTCCGCGAACAACTAGCGAAATTAAGTTGCCAAAAATTGGGCGTCCGACTATGAAAGAAGAGGTGCCGTCGATTGGATCGATAATCCACACATTTTCGGCATTTTCTTGGTGATTGCCATATTCTTCGCCAATAATTCCATGAGTCGGATAATTTTTAAAAATCGCTTCACGAATTTTTTCTTCAATTTCGCGATCGGCTTTGGTGACTGGAGAATCATCGTCTTTGGCGATCTCGCCATTTTCGATGCGATAATATTTTTTGGAAATTTCGCTGGCAATATCCGCCAAGTAATTGGCAAAATTAATAATTTCTTGATTAAGCATAAAATTTTTCGTGAAAGTTATTTTTATTGGTTTAAAACTAATATTATAAATAAAAAAAATTTTTAC